>CAIRBY010000526.1 GCA_903876865.1 uncultured Acidobacteriia bacterium | reverse complement strand
GCGGTAGGGTAGGCGGTTCCGCCTGCCAACTTTCCGGTCGTCCTGGATTGCCAAGTGCAAGCGTTGACAGGCGCAACCACCCGATGCCGCTTCCATAAGCAACTTTGCAGGCTCCCAGGCCTTTCGTGGGGCGGTCCCCCCGGGTCGTGTCTGACAATCGCGGCCGACGCCCTCGTCGGCCTTTCGATCGTCGCAGGCAACTAATTCTTCGAGGGAAGAGCGGGACCAGGGGGTCCCGCGCGGACGGGGGCGTCCGCCCCACAAAGCCCGGGGGCGTCCGCCCCACAAAGCCCGGGGGCGTCCGCCCCACAAAGCCCGGGGGCATCCGCCCCACAAAGTCCGGGGGCGGGGCCTATTGAATCGGCATTGGGCGGAAAGGCCTGCTTACTCTTCGACGGCGAGTTCTACCCAGCCGGGAAGCGTGGCGGGGCGGTTGCCCAGGAACACGATGCGGCGAGTCTTGGGGAACGGCAGATTCGTCGAGAGGGCGCGATTGTAGATGGCGAACTGCTGCAAAATGTTGCGGTAGTCGCTGTTGGTGGTGTCGAGCCAGGCGCTCTTGGCGAGCAGGCCGCCGCCCCAGCCCATGGAGAGCAGGCAGGTGCCATTGGCGCGCGCTTGGGCAAGGCGCTGTTCCAGTTCGTCGAGGCTGCGGTCCAACAGGCCCATGCCGGCGAGCGAAGCGTACTGGCGCTGCAAGGCGAGTACGCCCTGCGCGTAGACGTTGGCCGCTTCGAAGATGCGGGCGCGGCTGAAACTCTCCGGCCAGCGCATGCTCTTGCGGACTTCGGTCTGGAGGAAGAAGGATTTTTCGTCCCAATCGCCGCGGAAGATCGTGCCGGGTGCGGCCATCTCCGCGAAGGTCGGGGTGCTCTCGTCCGGACGCGCCCCATCCACGGCGCCGCGCGGGCTCTGCTTCCAGCCCAGCGCGAAATTGCCGCCGCGCGGTTGCAGGGTAGAGGTACGGAGCAGATAAACCTTGAATTCGGTGGCGGGAATCACGGCCGAATCGCCGGCGCTGACGAAGCGCATCTTGTTGGTGCCGCCGATTCCGAGCGCCTGCTCTTCCACCGCTTCGGCGGGACGGCGCGGGCTGCGCTCGCTCTTCACGCGGGCCAGCGTATCCTGCAGCATGCCGTCGCGCCAGTTGGCGAAGACCATGCCGGTACGCAGCGCGCCCTTGATGGCGGAGCCGGGCAGATAGGCGCCACTGGCGCCGGATGCGAAGGTCGGGATGTGCAGGCTCTCGCCCCCGGCGCGGTTCCAATAGGCCGAGGAGGAGGCGTGTTCGAAGGGAACCCGGCGTCCGGCAAAATTCTGCGCGAAGCCGCCCCAGGAGGCGAAATCCAGCTTCTCCGCGTTCTTCAACTGGGCGAGATAACTATCCAGCCGCGGACCCTTGGCCAGCAGGCGGAAGATCCGCCACTGGTCGAGCACGTTGACGTGGTCTTTCCAGACCATGTAATCGATGGGCGCGAGTTTGCGGCCGTCGCCAACCAGCAGGGGAGTCAGGCATGTGAGGCGGTAGCGCATCAATGCACCTCGGGCAGCGGGATCGTGAGCGCGAAGCCGGCACGAAACACCGGGTGCGCAAAACCATCCGGCGCCACATCGGGAGCGGCGCCCAGCGGCACGCCGTCCGCGTAGATTACGGAGCCTTCCGCCACCATCTGAATCTGTTTTTTCAATTCGCCGCTGCCGGACGGGCTATCGACGCGTCCGCCGCGGGCGAGTACGGTGTAATTGCCGCGCGCCCAATCCACGGCATCGGCCGCGGCGGGCGTGAAGAGAGAGAGCATCCAATGGGCCTGCAGGGCAGGGGAGGGAGCGGCCGGCTCGGAGGGCAGACGCAGCGGCACGGTCCGGTCGGGCGCAGTCAGGACCGCGGAGATCGGCGCGTCGCTCAATGCCGGTTCCACTTCGAGTGCGACCGCTTCTTCAGCTACTGCAGGCTCAGGTTCAGCGGCGGCGGGTTCAGCTTCCGGCGATTCAGCCGCAGGCGAAACCGCCTGCGCCACCACTTCTTCAGCCACCGGTAGGGCAGGCGCTTCCGCCTGCCAACCCTGATCAGCTACCGCAGGTTCGGGTTCAGCTGCGGCGGGTGCTGCTTCCGG
>CAIRBY010000525.1 GCA_903876865.1 uncultured Acidobacteriia bacterium | reverse complement strand
GCCTCGGCGAACGCCTGCGGTATAAAGAAGAAGCCGACACGCTGGGCGTCGATGTGTTCACGCTAACCCCGCAAGGGCGCGGCATTACGGGGCAAGCCGGACCGCTTTCTGACCGGGAAGTGCAACCGGCCCCTGGGGTGGACTTTCAGCCAACCCAAGATCTCGCCGACGCGATCCGCCTGCTGGCGGCTGCGAACACTGAGGAATACTCCATTGCACGAGGAAGTCCAGAGCTCACGTTGGTTCCGCGCTTCCGGACCTCGTCCTTAGACCAGGACTTCCTCGAGGTGAAATTGCGCCGCCGGACACAAGGTCCATTCCCCATCAGGCTTCAATTCGAGGATCAGGGAGTGATATTTCACCAGAGACTGATGATGGGTCACGCTGACAATCGTGGCCGAAGTTGAGGCGAGTTGCTGGTATAGCGCCTCTTCATTTTCGTGATCGAGCGCGCTTGTCGCTTCGTCGAGCAGGACATAGCGCGTATTCTTTAGCAGCACCCTCGCAAATGCCAAACGCTGCCGCTCGCCTACCGACAAAATTTTCTCGAAGTCGAGTTCCCGGGCCTTCTTAACGAAGGTGGGCAGAAGAAGTGCAGACTTTGCACGACAGGTTCTGAATCGGGGCTGGCGCGGAAGGTGTGGTTAGTACAGTTTGAGGAATCTGGGAGGGCTGACAGGATTTCAACTCGGCAGCCCGACCAATCCCTTCCAGATTCCTCTGAGACACCAGACTACGTTTGGGCACTGTCAGGATGTGCCTCGCCGCGCCAGTGAGGGTGAGCCTGAACCTCGTCTGGTTCAGACCAGGATGCGAGGAAGCGGGGCTCGGGTCCGAGCCTGCCCCCCGCTGTTTGACACGGCAAGGTGGAGCGGGCCTAAGGAACGCTGACGAGATGGCCGGAGATCACGACGCTGAAGCCCATGAAGGTCGGAGTAAAGCCGGAAAACGCAGGTGAGATGCTGAGCGAATCCGCGTAGATCGTTGCCTTCTCCGTGTGATAGTACTGCCCCGGCGCCGTGCCCGACTGCGGTGGGGCGATGTAGTACAGGCAGGAGGGGTTCGACGCCACCGACGAGCTGAGAATGATAATGGGCTGAACATAAGCGCCGGCGGTTTGAGCCGCGCCGGACATCGCGATGTAATCCACTACCAGCCGTTTCCCGCTGGGAATGGTTACCGGCGTGAAGTTGAAATTGTTGATATTGATCGGCACGGTCACTTGAAAGGGCTGGCGCGCAGGCTGGTCCACATCCTGTACGAAGGCCGCTTTCACTTGAGCCATCAGGGGCGGTGCGTAGAATTTTCCGAGCACGGCGAGAAGCGCCAAGGCCCCGGCGAACGTGAGTAGTCTGTTCTTCATTATTCCCTCCTATTGTGTTTTAGTTGGTTTGCTTGATAAGCATCGACTGTTGCGCAGTCTAAACTAAGTCTCTGCCGTTTGCAATTGGGCGCTGCCGGCTTCGTGGCGTGGAAGGTGCATATTTTCTCAACCGCCCGATCCGGCCTGTTGCCGCGCTGTTCCTTCCACATCCTGGAGGAAAGCAGGCGGATCGCCCCTAACATCCGGAATTGCAGCGCAGCCCGGTGTTATTCTGGAATCCGCGGCGGCGCGGACGCGAGTGCTTTGCGCGAAGCCGAGCCGTCTCACTGCACTGGAGTCTCCCATGACAATATCGTTCGTCCCCCGCCCGGCGTGGCTGACTGCTCTAGCCTGCATGGCGATGGTCACGCCATTCACCCATTTGCGCGCGGCGGAGGATGGGCCGCCCGCGACCGCCGTGACGGTGAGCGACAGCGGCACTTCCTGGACGCTGGACAACGGGATCGTCAAGGCAACGATCACCAAAGACAATGGGTCGATGCCGTCTCTGATCTATCGCGGAATGCAGATGTTGGCGGCCAGCGGCGGAACCTGGGAGCACAATCCGCAGGGAGCGCCCACGGTGACCAACCGGATCACGATCGATCCGGCGACCAATGGCGGCGGGCGGGCCGAGGTGTCGATCAAGGGTCTCTCCGGCGGCACCTTCATGATGACGCGCGGCGCCCCCGGGGGCGGCACGCTCTGCGATATCGAGATTCGCTACTCCCTGGGCAAGGGCGACAGCGGCATTTATACCTACTCGATCCTCAGCCACCCGGCCTCATACCCCGCGGCCGGAGTGGGCGCGGAGGATCGCTACATCACACGGTTAAACCAGGAATTCGATTGGATCACCGTGGACAAGGACCGCAACATGCTGGAGGCCGCTCCCACCGACTGGGGCACAGGGGTGGTGGTTCACGCGAAAGAGCAGCGCATTATGAGCAAGGGGGTCTACAAGAACTCCGTCGAGCACAAGTACAGCTACTCCGGCATGCAGTATTACACCAAGGCGTATGGCTGGTCGAGCACGAAGAACCATGTGGGTATGTGGTTCATCAACCCGACGATCGAGTACCTGAGTGGTGGGCCGACGCGACTGGATCTGGACGCGCACTTTGGCGACAACGGGAATCCGGAGCCGATCATTCTCGATTACTGGCACAGCGGCCACTACAGCGGAGCGCCGGCCCCCATTGCCGCGGGCGAAGAATGGACCAAGGTCGTCGGACCGATCTTCGTGTACGCGAATTCGCTGGGTGCAGACTCGCTGCCCAAGCCGAAGGCGACGACAGAGGCCGAACTCCGGGCGCTGGCGGCTACCGCGGGGAATCCGACTGTTCCCCCTAGTTGGACGGCGAACGCGAACGCGCTGTGGGCGGACGCCACAGCGCAAGCGAAAAGGGAGAACACGAAGTGGCCGTACGACTGGGTCAAGGGCGTGGACTATACACCTCTGGCGGAGCGCGGCAATGTGAGTGGGCGGATCGCGCTGGTGGATCCGCTGGCGCCGAAGGGGAGTTCGACGAAACTGCCGAATCTGATGGTTGGCCTGACACACGCGGATTTCGAGGAACCCGCGAGTGCTCCCGCGCCCGCAACCGCGGCAGGTGGCCGTTTCGGTGGAGGTCCCAATCGGGGGAATACGGGGCCGGGAAGCTGGATGCACGACGCGCGCTTCTACCAGTTCTTCAACGATGGCGCCGAGGACGGGAAGTTCACAATTACCAAAATTCGGCCGGGGACGTACACGCTGCATGCGTGGGCGGATGGCGTGCTCGGCGAGTTCGTACAGGCGAACATCAAGGTTGAGAAGGGCAAGACCGTGGACCTGGGCACGCTGGCATGGACGCCGGTGCGCTTCGGAACGCAGGTGTGGGAGATCGGCTATCCCAACCGCTCCGCCAGTGAGTTCTTCAAGGGCGATGGCCAGAACTACTGGCTATGGGGCTGGAACCTGCGCTATGCCCTTCTGTTCCCGAACGACTTGACGTACACGGTGGGCAAGAGCGACTGGCACAAGGACTGGTTCTTTGAAGAGGTACCGCACGCGACCAACCTGGGGTTCGTGAATCCGGACGCGAAGGACCCTGCCAACCAGCGCTTCGGCTGGGTCAAGGGCGAGTCGCTCGAGCAGTATCCGCAGACCGATCAACGCGGCCCGTGGGCAGTTTACGGCCACGGCCGGGATACGGTGTGGACCATTCAATTCAACATGGCGAAGCAGGGACAGGGCAGGGCCGCTCTCCGCGTGGGACTGGCGGGAGTGAATGGAATGCGTGGCGGGTTGGCTGTGTCGTTGAACGGACAGAGCGCCGGCGCGATCGGCGGTGGAGGCGATGCGGACAACGCGCCGCTGAGAAACACCGACGCCATTCGCTACAACACAGACAGGGGCCTGTGGCAGGAGAGGACGCTGAAGTTCGATGCGACGCTGCTCAAACCAGGAGCAAACACGATCACCTTTACCGTACCGGCCGGGGATCTGCAAAGCGGCGTGGTGTGGGACTATCTGCGCCTGGAACTGGATGAGAATGCGAAAGCCGGCGGCGGCGCGCCCCGGTAGTCCTGTGTGGCAAGAAGATGGCGTCAAGGGCGCGAAGCGCGGGTGGGTGAAGCGGCAAGGCTGAAGCGGAAAGGGATGCCGGGATCCGAATTAGGAGCTAGAATGGAGCTGGAAACGGGAAGGAGCCACATATGGTGGTCATTATCATCGGTCTCTTTGCCTTTATGTTCGCCTGTATGGCGGCAGTGTATCTCGCCCTTGCCGTACTGATGGTCGGGGCGGCGGCAGCCAAGTGTGACGAGTTGATTCACCGTAAACTCGGACCCAGTGCGCTCCCGCCCGCTCTGACACGGCCGTAGGCGCAACCATCGTCAACCGCGAGGATGGGCTGCTAGCCGCGTTTCCCCGCGAGGTGAAAGGGCGGTTCGCGCTGTAAGGGAGAAGAATGCGTCTCCCCACTCGTCATCGGGGCGGCAGCGAGATGCTCTCGACTGATCTGCAATTGGCGCGCGAAAGTGCCGGCGTCCCGGGTCAAGACGCATGTGGAGCGCTCGAAGCTCGCCCGATGGCTAGCGGGCCGCGCTCACCATCAAGGAAAGGCGTGCCGCAGTATCTTTGACCGCCGCTGCCTGTGCCGTAAGCTGCAATGCGGCGGAGGCGCTCTCTTCCACACTGGCCGCATTGGCCTGCGTCACCTGTTCCATCGCTGTCACGGCGCTTCCAATCTGCTCAATGCCGCGTGCCTGTTCCACGCTAGCCACACTCACTCCTTCCACAATGGTCTTGATGCGCTCCGAATCCGCCGTAATCCCCCTGATGGCTAGTGCCACCTGATCCACCTTGGCCTTCCCATCGTTGGACTTGGCAATCGATTCCTCGATCAGCCCAGCAGTATCGCCAGCCGCCTGTGCGCAGCGTTTCGCTAAACTGCGGACCTCCTCCGCAACCACCGCGAAGCCCATTCCGGCTTCACCGGCACGCGCAGCCTCCACCGCGGCATTCAGCGCGAGGATATTGGTCTGAAAGGAGACCTCCTCGATGAGTTTAATGATCTTCGACACCTTTTGGCCGGAGCCACTGATCTCATTCATGGCCGAGATCATCGCTTCCAGCGCCGCATTGGTCAAGCGGAACTTCTCCTGCGACTGATTGACGAGTTCAGCAGCATGGCCACATTCCGCCGCATTCTGCCTCGTCATCGCATTGATCTCATGGGTGGAGGAAGAAGTCTCTTCCAGCGATGCCGCCTGTTCCGACGCTCCCTGCGCGAGGGTTTGACTGGAAGCCGAAATTTGCGATGCGGCGGCAGCCACCTGCGTGGCGCCCGAACTCAATTCCCCAATTGCGCGCCGCAAAGCGCCGGTTACACTCCGCCCCACGAGATACGCGGCGATTGTCCCGATGCCGACAGCCAGGCAACAGAAGATCCAAGTCAAGGTTCGCCAGGTGGCTGCACGTGCCGCGGCCTCCGCCCCCAGACGCTCACTATATTTCACATTCCACTCGACAATCGAATCCACAATCTTAGTGACCGCTTCCAACGAGGGAGTGGCCTTGGCGTTGAATGACGCACCCGCCTCTTCATTCTTGCCCTGTAAACTGAGCGGCCGAACCTCATCCCAATCCCGCAGGTAGCGCTCATATGCCGGACGCACCGCAGCGAACTGCCGCCGGTCCTCTTCCAGATAGATACTGACTTCGTAATTGTGCATGGCCGCGTCGATTTCGCGTTTGACATCTTCGTTCGCGCGATCAACCTCAGCCATGAAGGCGGCATCGATGCCGGCGATATGTTTCCAGCAGTTGCCCCGGAAACGGTAGATCAGCGCCTGCAGTTGCGCCGAATAATGGAGTCCGGGTACCGCATCGACAACGAATGAACGGATAGACTCGTTCGCCGTGTGGATATTGTAAAGTGCCACTCCGCCCATGCCGCAGGCCAAAGCGACCAGAATCGCGCATACCAGCGCGAACTGGCTTCCAATCGTTCGTTGTCTCACTGTCACTACATATCGGACAGTTGCGTCTTTTTCTTTACGGCGCGGCGTCTCCTCCACGGGCAGTAACCGTGCCGCGCGGAAGTGCTGGAAGCTCCTGCTGGAGCCCGCTATTTCAGGATAGGCCGCAGCACGCGCTCGAATTCGGCAGCCTGCCGGGTGAAGCCGAGGTCGGTGGGGTGCGAGCCATCGACGGTGCCCTCGCCGTCATCGCCCAACAGGTTGGCGCCCTCCAGATAGTAAACGTAGGGCACCTTTTCCGCTTGCAGCGTGGCGAATGCTTCACGCAGCGCGGCATGGTTAGCCTCATTGGCTTTGCGGCGCCCTTCCACCAGGAACCCGGTCTGGATGTTGCGATCTTCCACCAGCAGAATCGGCGTATTGGGGTGAGCCGCGCGCAGCTGTTTCACACCCGGGACGGTCCGCTCGGTGACGAGCGGCGCGCCCATGTTCGGAAGGCAATCCAATACGAAGACCGCGGGGTCGAGTTCGGCCACGAACTTCAAAACCTCCGGTTCCATGCGCCCGTTGCCGGAAAAGCCGAGGTTGATCACCTCGCGATTGAATGTTCGGCCCAGCATGGATACGTGCGTCATGCCCCCGCGCGAGGCCCCGATGCCGTGCGTGATCGAAGTGCCGTAAAACACGATCGGCTTAGACACGGCCGCGCGCGCAGGGCCGGGCTTGATCGTGCCGCCCTTGGGTACGCCAAACTCCAGAGAGGTCACGCTATTGCGCAAGGGCAGATACACCATGTACTCGCGCTCGGTGGCGGGAATGCCGGTGATCAGCGCGGCGGTGGTATCCGGGAACTTCGGCTGCCCCACGCCGAGCCAGCGCCACTTGCCCGCGTCCGTCTTCGCGTAGAGGTCCAGGCCGCTCGAAGCGATCGCGGTGATGTTCGCTCCGGCCAGGTTCTTGTTGGTGATGGTCCAGCGTGCGTGTATCTCAGGAGACGCGGCGGTAAAGCGCACCAGGGCGCCGGCCGAATCCCGGCTGAGGTTCCAGACCGGAGCCGGCACCACGCCTTCCGCGCGTCCGGGCAGCCGGTCGTAGGGCGACTTGACGTCCTTGAAGCCCAAGCCCTCGACGGTCAACTTCTTGGCATCCACCCATTCCAACTCGGGCGCGGGTGCTGCGGTCTGAGCCAGCAGCGGCGCGCTGCTCAAAGCGAGGAAAAACTGTCGGCGGTCCATGCAGCAACCAGTCTATCCGAAGCCAAGGAGCACGGCTTGCCCATTTTCTGCCGGTCGGGTTGCTGCCGGCTAGTTCTGCGCGGACCGTTTCACCTTGGGGTATACAGTTTCACATTTGCGGTGGATGCTCCGGAGCAGGCGATCGCGGGACGGCCGTCACCGTGGAAATCCGCGATCTTGCAGTCCGCCGCAGCGATGCCGCCGGGATCGAGAACGCGGCGGGTCCACCGCGTTCCGCCCGGATCGGCAGCAGTAAAGATATAGAGTTGAAAACCTGGGCCGCGGAACCCGGCGACGATCTCATCGCGGCCGTCCCCATCCAGATCGCCGACCGCGAGCGCGTGGCCGTTGACCATCGCATCCTCGATCACGTGGCGCTGCCACACCCGCCCCTCTTGCGTGTAGACCACGACCTGATTCCCGTGCCAGGGTTCGATCGCGGCGATGAAGCGGCGCTTGCCCAGATGCCCGATTTTGATTTCGCTGCTCCCGCATTGCGGGCAGGGGCGCGGATCTCCCTTGGCGATCTCCACCGGTCCGTGGGCCAGGAACACGCGGATGCCCAGAAAATCCGCCGTCATCAGCTGCTCCCCGCGGCCTTGCCAGCGAACCGGCGTGATGCTGTGCAGGATGCCGCGCGGCCGATCGGTGAACAGCTCACGCTGCCAGACACCGGGCCGGTAGAGGTAGACCGGCACGTTGTCGGCATACTCGGGCGGGGTAGCCTTGGCTCCGATCATGGGTGCGACCAGGAGCACTTTCTTGCCGTCCCCCTTCAGGTCGATCCAGCGAAGCCGGTGAACGGTGGGGATGCGGTCGATCTCACGCGCGGTCCAGGGCTGCCGGGGGTCGGATCCGCTCTTGAGGATGAGCACGTTGCCGATGCTCTTTTCGGGCGCAGTCTCGAAGTGATAGCCCATGGCGATTTCAGGAATGCCGTCGCCATCGTAATCGTAGACGTCGAGATTGATGGTGCGCGGAACGTCTTTGATGATGACGTGGCGCTCCCAGGTCGGATTCTCGTACCAGGCGAGTTCGGTGCCGCGCTCGTCTACCGCGATGAGGTCGGGACGGCCGTCGCGGTTCAGGTCCGCCGCTACCAGTTGATAGCCCATCTTCAGGGCATCGGTAACCGTGGCCGCCTGCCACTGTGCGACTTCCGCAACCGACCGCGCCGCAATCAACAGGACGAGTAGTAGCCGCATCATCAGCCCAACTTTACCAGGAAGCGCGTCACCGAAGAGGTCGTCGGAGTTGGCCGGCTCTTCCCGGTATGGCTGGCTTACTGGAGCTTCAGGAGTGCCTTGTAGGAGCTCACCCACAGCCCGCCATCCACCGGATTGATGGGACCAAAAGCCCAGTTGCGTTCGGCTGTCTGGTGTGAGAACGACCAGAGGATCTGGCGGGAGTCGAGATCGAATGCGTAAAGCGTGCCGGTGGGAGACACCGCTGGCTTGATGGCGGGGCTTCCCTGGAAATAGAGGACGTTCCCCGCGATGGCCATGTCCGAAGAGCTGTCGCGGTACTGGCCGGGAAGCTCCCACGCCGTCCGGCCGGAAGCCTTGTCGAAGGCGATGAGGAAAGCGGAGGTAATCCCGATCAGGACGGGGCCGGCATCCAGCAGACCG
>CAIRBY010000524.1 GCA_903876865.1 uncultured Acidobacteriia bacterium | reverse complement strand
TCACATGGCCAGCCAGCAGGGGATCGAGAAATTCGTCGGCTGGGTACGCCGCGACCCCGGCACGCGCCGTTACTTCTCTTCGCAGTTCCGCCAGGTTTACGGCCAGGGAATGGCGGAAGCGTGGAGCCACTGGATCGCTTCCGAAAAGGCGTGGCAGGAGGCCAATCTCGCGCGCATCCGGCAATACCCGGTCACGCCGCTGACGCGGCTGACCACCGCGACGCTGGGTTCCATCTCGCGGATGTATTGGGATGGAGAGAAGGGGCAGGTGTTCGCGGCGGTTCAGTATCCGGGTCAAGTGGCGCATCTTGCCGCCAGCGCCCTGGGCAGCGGGCCATTCCGCAAACTCATCGACCTCAAAGGCGCCGCGCTGTATTACGTCTGCTCCCTGGCGTGGGATCCGGATTCGCGCACGCTCTTCTACACCACCGATAACAAGACCTTGCGCGATCTGAACGCGATCGAACCGGATACCGGACGGCACCGGCTGCTGATGCGCGATGCGCGTACGGGCGACCTGGCTTTCGAGCGCGTGACCAAGTCGCTGTGGGGAATCCGCCGGACCGACGGACTTTCCTCCATCGTGCGCTTCACGGCGCCTTACCAGGACTGGACGGAACTGCTGCGCTGCGAGTACGGGCACGACCTGTTCGATATCGACATTTCTCCGGATGGCCGGTATCTCACCGCCGCCCAAGCCGATGTTTCCGGGCGGCAGCAACTGGTCCGGTTCCGCGTTCAGGATTTATTGGACGGCAAGAACCAGCCCGAGATGCTGCACGATTTCGAATTCAATTCGCCGGCCAATTTTGTCTTCTCGCCCGATGGCCGGTATCTCTACGGCACTTCTTACTACACCGGCGTATCGAATCTCTTCCGCTACGATTTCGAGCAGAAGAAGATGGAGGTTCTGAGCAACGCCGAGACCGGCCTGTTCCGCCCCCTGCCGCGCCCGGACGGTTCGCTGCTGGCGCTGGAATACACGGCCAAGGGCTTTGTGCCGGTCTCGCTGCCGGTGAAGCCGATCGAGGACGTGAGCGCGATCGAATACCTTGGCCAGGAAGTGGTGAAGCGCTATCCCGTGGTGAAGTCGTGGCAGCTGGGGTCGCCGGCCGAGATCGACCTCGCGAAGGTGCTCACGTACAACGGAGCCTACCATCCGCGACGCCTGGAACTGCTCTCCGCGTATCCGATTTTGCAGGGGTACAAGGACACCGCCGCGGTGGGCTGGCGTTTCGATATGGCGGACGCCGTGTTCCTCTCCACCCTCACCGGCTATCTGTCTTACTCTCCCGGCGGCGGCTTGACCGCGAGCGAGCACGTGCACGCCGGCTTCCGCTATCAGTATTTCAACTGGAAGCTGAGCGGCGGCTTCAATACCGCCGATTTCTACGATCTGTTCGGTCCCACCAAGAACAGCCGCAAGGGGTACTTCCTCGAGGTGGAGAACCGTAAGCTCCTCATCTTCGACACCCCGCGGATCATGAGCCTGGAATGGAACGTGGCCGGTTACGGCGGGCTGGACCGGCTGCCCGATTACCAGAACGTGACTGCCTCTTACCCGCGCTTCCTGACCGGCAAGATCGCGCTCAAATACTCGTTCCTGGATAAGTCGCTGGGCGCGGTGGACGACGAAAAAGGCGTGGCGTGGCAGATCGCGTTGCGCGACAATGTGATCCCGGGGAAGACCCTCCCGCGCCTGTACGGCACCTACGATTACGGCTTCCTGACGCCGATCCGCAACTCTCCCATCTGGATCCGCAGCGCGGCGGGATACTCGGTGGGCGGGCGGAACGAGCCGTTTGCGAACTTCTATTTCGGCGGTTTCGGCAACAACTGGGTGGATCACCTGGACATCAGCCGCTACCGCGACTATTACAGTTTTCCCGGCTTGAAGCTGCAAGAGGTGGGGGCGCGGACGTTTACCAAGACCACGGTGGAATGGAGCCTGCCGCCGGTGCACTTCCGCAAGCTGGGCACATCGTACCTGTATTGCAACTGGGCGCGGCTCTCCCTGTTCAGTTCCGGGTTGTTGACCGAACCGTTGCGGGCCGGTGGCCGCACGCTGTTCGGGAATGGCGGCGCCCAAGTGGATTTCCGTGTGGTGCCGTTTTCGTTCCTCAACTCGACCTTCTCGCTGGGCTATGCCGTAGCCCGGGGAACGCGCGGCGAGCGCGGGTCTGAAGTGATGGTGTCGCTGAAGCTGCTATGAGTGTTCTGGTCCGCTTCGCGGTGGGTGTGCTGCCGGTGGCGGCCTTCCTGTTGGCGCTGGTGGCGCTGGACAGCTATAAGCTCATGAGCGTCCGGCGCGTATTGCGCGCACTGGCGGCGGGCGGAGCGGTAGCCATTGTCTGTTACGGCATCAACAGCTGGGGCTTTGCGCTACTGGCCGCCAACGACTGGTATTGGGCATGGTTCGGCGCGCCGCTCATCGAAGAGATCCTCAAGGCGGCGATCGTGGTCGAAGCCGTACGCCGGGCACGGGTGGGATTCCTGGTGGACGCGGCCATCTGCGGCTTTGCCGTGGGCGCCGGGTTCGCCTTCGTGGAGAACCTCTCCTACGCGCAGGCGGTGGAGATGGATCTCTCCGGCTTCGTCTTGCGCGGCTTTGGCACGGCGATGATGCATGGCGGCACCACGGCGATGGTCGGGATGCTGGCGCGGCGGGCCGCGGTGCCGGTAGAGGGAGCGCTGGGCGGGTTGGCGGTGGCGATTTGCCTGCATGTGGTTTACAACCTGGGAGTGTTGCCGCCGGTGGCCGCCACCGCTCTGCTGCTGATCGGCCTGCCGCTGCTGCTGGCGATTGTGTTCGCGCGCAGCGAATCCGGCCTGCGGAGCTGGCTGGGCGAAGGTTTCGACAGCGAGATGGAACTGCTGGAGATGGTCACGGGCGGCCATTTCCTGGATTCGCGCGCGGGCGCGTACCTGAACTCGCTCAAGACGCATTTCGCGCCCGGGGTGGTCGGCGACCTGCTGTGCCTGCTGCAGATTTCGCTGGAACTTTCCCTCCGCGCTAAAGGCGAACTGCTGGCGCGCGAGGCGGGGTTGAACGCCGTACCCGATCCGGGTGTGGCAGAGAAGTTCCGCGAACTCGAGTATCTCGAAAAGGCGGTCGGGCGGACCGGCCGGCTGGCGCTCGGTCCGCTTTTGGGCGGCGGCGACCGGCGCGCCTGGCAGATCCGGATGCTCCGCGAGCAGAGTGGCGTTGTGGGGCACAAGGTGTGAGAGGCGACGGGGTGAAAACCAAATCATGAAGATCGAGCTGAGGACGAAAATTTACGGTTTGGCGGTGGTGGCCGGGGCGCTTCCGGTGCTGGTGACGCTGGTGTTGCTGGCCCGCTTCCAGGGGAGTGTTTCCACCGATGCCGAACGGGAGCTGACCGCGTTAGCGAAGCTCAACATCACCCAGACCGCGCACGACGTCTACGGGCTCTGCGAGACGGTCAACGACCTGGTGCAGGCGGAGGTGAATCGCGACCTCGGCGTAGCCCGGTACATTCTGGCGCAGCGGGGCCGGATGAGCCTGGCGGCACCGGAGGTCTCCTGGCAGGCGGTGAGCCAGACGACCCAGCAAACGCAGTCGCTATCGCTGCCGCGCCTGATGGCAGGCGGGCAATGGCTGGGACAGACGCGCGATCCCAAAGTGTTCGTGCCGCTGGTGGACGAGACCGCGCGCCTGACGGGCGGCACCATTTCGGTGCTGCAGCGCATGAACGAACAGGGCGATATGCTGCGCGTGGCCACGAATGTCCCGGGCGCGGACGGACAGCGCGGCATCGGCACCTACATCACGGCGGTGCAGCCGGATGGAACGCCCAACCCGATCATCGGGGTGGTGATGCGCGGCCAGGCCTATCACGGCGCGGCGTTCGGCCTGAACGCCTGGTTTCTGACCACCTACGAGGCGGTGCGTGACGCCTCCGGCAAGGTGATCGGCATGATCGGCGTGGGAGAAAAACTGAGCGGGCTGGATGCGTTGCAGCGCGGGATCCGGAACACCACGATCGGGCGCAGCGGCAGCGTCGCCATCCTGGGCGGCAAAGGGGAACAGCGCGGCCGCTACATCATTTTCAAGGACGGCAAGCGGGACGGCGAGAGCGTTTGGGAGACGCGCGACGCGCGCGGACGGCTGGTGGTGCAGGACCACATTCGCCAGGCGCTGGCCCTTCCCAAAGGCGAGGTTCTGGTGGACGCCTACCCGTGGCAGGATCCCGGCGAGAGCCACGCGCGCAACAAACTGACCGCGACCATGTACTTCGAGCCGTGGGACTGGCTGCTGGACGTCAGCATCTACCAGGACGACTACCTGACCTCGGTGGACAATGTGCGCGGGTCGGTGCGTGGGCTGATGCTGAAAGCCACCATCGGCGGGCTGCTCATGTTGGGGCTGGCGCTGGCCATGGCCTTCTGGATGGGCAAGCGGATCAGCCGCCCCCTGGAGCTGGTGACGCAGCTGGCCAACCAGATCGCGGCCGGCGATGTGCGCGGGGCGAAGGCCGGGGCGGCGACGCCGGATACCGCCGGGAAGGGCCGCGGGCGCTTCGATTTCGCGGACGAGAGCCAGGAGCTGCTGGAATCCTTCCACACCATGACGGCGACCCTGGAATCGTTGATCGGACAGGTGCAGCGCTCCGGCATCCAGGTGACCACGTCGGCTACCGAGATCGCCGCCAGCGCGCGCCAGCTGGAAGCGACGGTGGCCGAACAGGCTGCCTCGACGCGCGAAGTATCGGCCACCAGCCGGCAGATTTCGGCCACATCGGTGGGCCTGCTGAAGACCATGGACGGGGTGAGCCGGACGGTCGGCGAGGCGGCGGCGTGCGCCGAAACGGGGCACGCGGAACTGGGCGGCATGGAGACGGCGATGCGGCAACTGGCCAAATCCACGGCCTCGATCTCTTCGCGGCTGGGAGTGATCAGCGAGCGGGCGAATAAGATCTCGTCGGTGGTGACGACGATCAACAAGATCTCGGACCAGACGGCGTTGTTGTCTTTGAACGCGGCCATCGAGGCGGAGAAGGCGGGAGAGTTCGGGAAGGGCTTTTCGGTAGTGGCGCGGGAGATCAGCCGGTTGGCGGACCAGACGGCGGTGGCGACGCAGGACATCGAGGGAGTGGTGCGGGAGATGCAGTCCTCGGTGTCGAGCGGAGTGATGGAGATGGACAAGTTCTCTGAGGAGGTGCGACGGCGGGTGGAGGAGGTGAACGGGATTGCCGGGCAGTTGGGGCAGATCATCGACCGGGTGCGGGAACTGGGGCCGGAGTTCGAAACGGCGCGCGAAGGGGTGAACGCGCAGACGCAAGGGGCGCAACAGATCAGCGAGGCGATGGGGCAGCTGGCGCAGACGGCGGAGCAGACGCGGGAAGCGCTGGGCGAATTCAAGGGTGCGACCGGGCAGTTGAACGCCGCGGTGCAGGGACTGCAAGACCAGGTCTCGCGGTTCAAAGTGGGGACGTAGCGATGAAAGCACTGCTTGCCCGTTTTCCGATTGCGTACAAGCTGTTCGCCGCGAGCACGGTTTTTTCCGCTCCCATCACGCTGCTGCTCATTTTCGTGGTGGCGCAGTTCAACAGCGGGATTCACACGGCGCGGATGGAGTTTGAGGGCACGCTCCGCCTGGAGCCGCTGCACCGCATCGCCGCGGATCTGCGGCTGCACCAGCGGCTGAGTTACCTGCGGCTGAAGGGCGACACGCGCGGGGAGACGCAGCGGGAGGAAGCCGCCCGGCGCATCGATCAGGCTTTGGCCGGAGCGGGCGTGCCGGACCTGGCGGCGCGCTGGCGGCAGTTGCGCGCCGCACCGCCCGCGGCGCCGGCCGAAAACGAAGCGGCTCACCGGCAGCTTTCCGCCGCGGTGGCGCAGCTGGCGCGGGAGCAGGGAAACGCGAGCGCGCTGGTGCTCGACCCGGAACTCGCCTCGTACTACCTGGGGCAACTGGTGGTCGTGCTGCTGCCGCAAGCGCAGGAGACCATCGCGGATGGCCAGCTGCTGGCAAACCAGGCGGCGCTGGACCAGCGGCTCACGGCGCGGGAGGCGGTGCGCTTCGTGGTGTATGCCGATGCGCTCGATTCGAACTGGCTGCCCGAGGTGCGAGAGGCCGGGGAGACCAGCCTGCGCGCCGCCGGGTCACAAGGCGCGGGGCGGAGTTTGAAGCTGAACGTGGCGCCGCTGTTGAGCCGCTATCAAACGGAACTGGCGGGCTACGCCGAGGCGATGCGGGGGGCTTCCGCCGCGGATGTGAGCGGGGCCGGCGCTCGCGCCGCGCAAGCCGGCGACGAATTGTGGAGCACCAGCGTGGCGGAGCTGCGCAGCCTGCTGGAGGCGCGGATTTCGCACCTGAGCTGGATGCGAAGCGGCGCGCTGCTGCTGGGGTTGCTGGCCATGCTGGTGGCGGGAACGGTGCAGACGCTGGTTTCGTTCAGCATCTCGCGGCCGCTGGGTGAGGTTGTGAGCCTGGCGGCGGATGTGGCGGCGGGGCGGCTGAAGGCGGCGCGCGCGCGGCTGCAGAACCAGACGGTACGGGAAATGCTGGCGTTCCACGGCGCGCGCGACGAGATGTACCTGGTGGTTCGCGCCATCTCGGATATGACCGCCAATCTGGACACACTGCTGGCGCAGGTGGGACGCGCGGGCGGGCAGGTGGCGTTGAGCGCCACGCGGATTGCGGCGGCGGTCCGGCAAATGGAGGGCACCGTCTCTGAACAGGCGGCCTCCACCAACCAGGTCAACGCCACCAGCAAGGAGATTTTCGCGAGCGTGCAGGAACTGGCGCGCACCATGGCGCAGGTGAGCCGGGTGGCGCTGGAAGCCACCGCATCCGCCAGCGGAGGCATCAGCAACCTGGACCAGATCCACTCCACCATGCGGTCTCTGCTGGCCGCGGGAGAGGCGTTATCGGCGACGTTGGATACGGTTGCCGAAAAGGCGCGCAACGTGGATGAGGTGATCACGGCCATCACGAGGGTCGCCAATCGCACCAACCTTCTCTCACTCAACGCGGCGATTGAAGCGGAACGGGCCGGCGACAGTGCGGGCGGATTTTCCGTGGTGGCGATCGAGATCCGCCGGCTGGCGGATCAGACCGCGGTGGCGGCGCTGGATATCGAGAAGCTGGTGCAGGAGATGCAGGGCGCGGTACGCGAAGGCGTCGCCGGCGTGGACCGGTATACGGCGGGTATGCGGGCCAGTTCGGGGGCCGTGGATGCCCTGAGCGAAGGGCTCGGCCTCGTCATCGATAAGACGCGCAACCTGGGGCCGGCTTTCGAGACCGTAAACCAGGGAATGCAGTTGCAATCGCAGGGGGCCGGCCAGATTGCCGAGTCCATGACTCATTTGCGCGACGCGGCCCAGCAGACGCGGGAATCGCTGGCTGAGTTCCGCAGCGTGGCAGAGCATCTGCACGAGGCGGTGGACGGGTTGGTGGCGGAGGTCGGGCGATTCTCCGAATAACATGCTGCTGCTCGTGTTCCAAGCCGGGAATCAGCGCTTCGGCATCGACACCGCGGAGGTGATCGAGGTGGCGCCGCCGCTGGTTTGCCGCACGTTGCCGCGCGCGCCTGCGTACGTCGCCGGGCTGGCAGCCTACCGCGGAGAGACCGTACCCGTGATCGACGTTTCCGCGTTGCTGACCGGCACTTCGGCCCCGCTGCTGATGAGCACGCGCCTGGTGCTGGTCCGTTACGGCGACCGGATTCTCGGCCTTCTCGCCGAGCGGGCGGTCGAGACTGCCGCGTGCAGCGAAGCCGACCTGCAGGCGATGCCGGTGAGGGTCGAAGCAGCGCCCTACCTCGGTCCGGTATTGGTGAATGGCGCGGGGATGATCCAGAAGATCACGGTGGCCGGCCTGCTGCCGGCAGCGGTGCGGGAGATGCTCTTCCCGGCGGGAGGCGCGGCATGACGGACCGGTACCAGGAACTCGCGCGCCGGGCCGGCCTGTTTCTGGACGAAGTAGGGCGCAGATCGCTCCAGCGCGTGGATCTGGAAAGCGCCACCGCACTCGAACAGGCGGCGGAGATTCTCGCCGTTCCCGAAACCTGGTTCTTCCGCGATAGCGAGCCGTTCGTCTACCTGGCGAAGTTCGCCGCCTGCGCGCCGCGGCCGTTGCGCGTTCTGTCCGCTCCCTGCGCCACCGGGGAGGAGCCGTATTCGATCGCGATGGCGCTGCTGGAGGCCGGGTTGATGCCGGGCGAGTTCGCGATCGACGCGGTGGACATCAGCGCACAGGCGATCGCGGCGGCGCAGTGCGCCGTCTATGGCAAAGCGTCCTTCCGGCAAGCGATGCCGGAACTCACCGGCAAGTACTTCGAGCCAGCCGGGCAAGGGTATCGCCTGCGCGAGCAGGTCGTTTCCCAGGTCCGCTTCCGGCAGGCGAATTTGCTGGATGGCTTAGAGGCGGCCCCAACGTATCACGCCATCTTCTGCCGGAACCTGCTGATCTACCTCCATGAGGCGGCGCGCAAGACCGTCATCGCGATTTTGCGCAGCCGGCTTTCGGGCGACGGGGTGCTCTTCGCCGGGCACTCCGAAGTCAGCCTGTTCCTGGATGCGGGCTTTCGCAAGGTGGAGCATCCGCGGTCGTTCGCCTGCCTCCCGGCGCCATGGGAAGAGCGCTCCCCCGCAGTCGCGGTTCCGGTCAGAGTGGCGGCAGTAAGAGAGCGGCCGCCCGCGCCGGCAAAGCGCCCGGCAGCCTCGCCGCCCGCGTCACCACCGCCACCCGCCGAACCCGGACTTGAGGACGCCCGGAGTTTGGCGGACCGTGGCAGGCTCGGCGAGGCTGCGGCCATCTGCCGGCGGCTGGGGCCTTCGGCGGTGGGGTTCGGCCTTCAGGGGCTGATCAGCCAGGCCTCGGACCGCTGGGCGGAGGCGGAGGAGTACTTTCGCCGGGCGCTGTATCTCGACCCAGGGCATTGCGAATCGCTG
>CAIRBY010000523.1 GCA_903876865.1 uncultured Acidobacteriia bacterium | reverse complement strand
GCGTACGCCGATGAACCATTCGTCAGGCTCTACAATCCCGGGCACGTTCCTGACCTGCATGCGGTAGCGCGCACGAATTTCTGCGATATCGGCGTCACCTTCGACCCCAAGACCAAAAGGGCCGTGGTGGTCAGCGCCATCGATAACCTGGTCAAGGGCGCTGCCGGACAGGCGGTACAGAACATGAATCTGCTGCTCGGCTATCCCGAAACGGAGGGTTTACTGGACGAGGGTTTATTGGAGGGAGGACGGCCGTGAAACTGCTGGTCAAACTTGGAGGCACACTGCTGGATGCGGCCGAATCGCGCGATTCGCTGGCGCGGCAGATTGCCGCCGCCCGCGCCGCTGGCCATGAGATCACCGTGGTTCATGGCGGCGGCAAGCAGATGACCCGCTACCTCTCCGAGCGCGGCATCTCCTCCCAATTCGTCAACGGCCTGCGCGTCACCACACCGGAGACTCTCGACGCCGTGCTCAAGGTCTTCGCCGGCACCGTCAACCACGAACTGGTTGCCAGCCTGAATCGCGCCGGCGCCCTCGCCGTGGGCCTCTCCGGCATCGACAGTTTTCTGGTGGAGGCGGAGCAGATGGACCCGGCGCTGGGCGCTGTGGGCCGCGTCACCAAGTCCAACCCGGCGCTGCTCAACCTGCTGACTGCAAACGCCTATGTGCCGGTGGTCGCCTGCGTGGCGGGCGATCGCGCCGGGCAGGTCTACAACGTCAACGCAGACCTGATGGCCGTGGCCTGCGCCACCGCCCTTGGCGCCGCCCAACTGATCTTTCTGACCGACGTGGATGGCGTCATGGACGCATCCAAACAGGTTCGGCCCACCCTCACCGCCGAAGAGAGCCGGCAGTTGATCGCCGATGGGGTGGCCACTGGCGGTATGCAGGCCAAATTGAACGCCGCTCTCAGCGCGCTCGCCGGCGGTGTGGCGCAGGTTCGGATTGCTCCCGGGGCCGCCGAGAACGTCCTGGACAGAATCCTGAGTGGGGAAGCGATCGGCACCCGGATGGTGACGGTATGATCAGCAGCCTGCGCGCCGATTCGCTGGTGGACCCGGTCGAAACCCAGGGTATGGCGCCGCGCCTGACCGTGCGCAAGGCCGTGATGAGCGACATCGCGCCCATCCTGGACCTGATCAATGGGTATGCATCCAAAGGGGTGATGCTGGCGCGTACGGAGTTTGAAATGTCGGAGGCGATCCGCGATTTCAGCGTAGTCACCCTCGACAATGAGTTGCTCGGCTGCGGAGCGCTCCACTTTTACAGCCCCACCACGGCCGAAATCCGCTCGCTGGCGGTTAACGATCGGGCCAAAACCAAGGGAGTCGGACGCAAACTGATCGAGGCTCTGGTCGCGGAAGCCGTGCAGTTTGAGCTGGATGCGGTATTCGCGTTCACTTACGTGGTGGAGTTTTTCGGTAGGGTGGGTTTCCACGTGGTGGAGCGCGGCGCGCTTCCGCTCAAAGCCTGGAAGGACTGCCTGCGGTGCCCCAAATTCCAGGAATGCGACGAGATCGCCGTCCTACGGATTCTGCGCCCGGACCACTGGGAGCAGGCGCAGCCCCAGCCTTGGGGCAACATCATGACCTCTCCCAGCGACGAATTGATTCAAATCCCCACGCCCCGGAATCCGCAATCGGCGCCCGCAGAGTAGGGATTCCCCACACGCTCGCAAATAACTGAAGAAAAAGTGGTCACTTTCTGGGCACTTTCGGGTAAACTCTAATTTAGGATACAAAACACCTAAATTAACAACCGATTGTTTCCGAGGTTTTCATGAGAGCACAGACCGTCGATGTCAAATCCTCTACCGGCCGGATTCTTTGTTGCACTGTTTTCCGCCCAGGTGGAAAGAAACTGCTGGCGAAAGGCCATGTCATCAGCGATGAAGACATCCGGGTCCTGGAGTCGGAAGGCATGGAAACCATCTGGGTCACCGAACTCGAGTCCGGTGAAGTAGGTGAAGACGAAGCCGTCTCCATGGTAGCCGGGGAGATGGGCTGCGGCAGCTTCGAGATTCGTCTCGCCGCCGGCGGCAGGGCCAACCTGCTCGCCACGGAGAACTGCTGCGTCCTGGTAGACGATGAACTGCTGAAACAGATCAACTGCCCCGCCAGCGTGGTGATCGCCACCGCGCCCAATTTCAGTTATGCCGTAGCCGGGCAGCGCATCGCCACCGTCAAGAGCGCACCCTTCGCCGTGGCGCAGGATCAGCTCGACGCCGTGATCAGCATTCTGAAGGAACGCGGCCCGATCCTGCAGGCCCGCCCCGTGCGCACGCCCACCGTCGGCGTCCTCTATTCGGACCCTGTGAGCGGCGAGCGCGCCCGCCAGTTGTTCGAGAACATCATGCGCCAGCGCCTCGAACGTTTCGGCGTGAACGCGAATTTCGTATTGGCTTGCACAGAAGATGAGAATTCTGTCTCCCGCTGCCTACAACATCTCTTGAGATCCAAACCGTGCGTCATCCTGGTGGCATCCACCACGGCGCCGGCGGGTCCCGAAGATATCATCGGTCAGGCTGTAATGAAAGTCGGTGGACAGGTCGAGCGCTTCCTGGCTCCGGTGGAACCGGGCAATCTTCTGCTGCTCTCCTATAAAGATGAAGTACCGATCGTCTCCGCGCCTGGCTGTTTCCGTTCGGCCAAACCGAATGTGGTCGATCTGATTCTGCCGCCGCTACTGGCACGCTATCACGTGACCGGGTGGGAAGTCGCGTGCCTCGGCCACGGCGGCCTGCTGGC
>CAIRBY010000522.1 GCA_903876865.1 uncultured Acidobacteriia bacterium | reverse complement strand
CTGCGAGCTTCGGATCTGGCCGAAGAGCGAAGAGGTGATGGCCTGGGAAGCCGGACTGGCGAAGGTCGGAGTGTAGAACAAATTGAAAACCTCGGTTCTCAGTTCAAAATACTTGTGTTCGGTAATGCTGAACTGCTTGTGAATCGAGTAATCGAGGCGCTTCAGGCCGGGACCGCGAACCAAGCCGACGCCCGCATTGCCGAAGGTGCCGGCAGTGGGGGAGGCGTATGCCGAGATATCCAGGAAGGAGACACCGGGGCCGATCAGGTGCGCATCGTGCGGGGTGCCGATCACGTTGGGGCGGAAGCTGCGCTGGCCGGTGCCGGAACTATCGGTGGCCGTTTTGATGGTCAAGGGGAAGCCGCCGTGCAGGGTCAGGACGCCGCTCATCTGCCAGCCGCCGAGAATGGCATCGACCGCGCGGTTCCACTGGGCGCCGATCTTCTTCTTGTGGCCGAGGGGCAACTCGTAGACGAGGGAGCCGGTGAAATTGTGCTTGAGGTCAAAGTAGGCAGAGCCCCATTCGGCCTTGCGGTCGTAGAGGTTCTGCATGTAGGCGGACTGACCGCCGGCCTGGCCGCCTTCGCCGTAGTAGCCGATAGAGTCGCTGCGGGCATGGCCCCAGGCGTAGGAAAGCTGGTATTGCAGGCCGGAGGCAAAGCGTTTGTGGAGCGAGGCCTGGAGGGCGTCGTAGCGCTGGTTGGCGCAAGAGCAGGAGCCGGAGATCTGCGAGATATCGGCCCTGAGGGTCGGGTTGCCGCCGAGATAGGGGCCTGTAACCACCTTGCCGTTGACGAGCATGTTCTGCAGGTACGGCATGGCGACCATCAGGTGAGTTCCGTGCTGCCCGATGTAGCCGGCGCTGAGAGAGTTGCCGAACGGCAGCTGGAACTCCATGGTGAGGTTCCACTGCTGTACCTCGGCGGGCCGCAGGTTCGGATCCCAGAGGCGGATCAGAGCGTTGTGATACGGGTCGGGGTTGTTCAGGCCGAAGAGTCCCTGATCCAAGGTGGACTTGGGGTAGGTATCGGCGGGGGTGTTGTAGAGCGTTTGGGTTTCAGCCTGGAGCGGCGGGTTCATGGTCAGGCGGAGGTTGGTGCCGGTGCCTTCCATAAACGAGGAGATTGTATATGCGCCACGGATGACGACCTTCTTGCTCATCATCGCCGGGTTGTAGGCGAAGCCGATGCGGGGTTGGAAGTCCTTTCTGTAAGGGGCATAGAGGGCGCGGCTGTTGCCGTTCTGGCCAGCCATTTGCAACGCACCGCTGAACAGGCCAAAGTTGACTTGGCGGTCTTTGACTTCAACCAGCGGCGTGTGATATTCCCACCGCAGGCCCAGATTGAGGGTCAGGTTGTTGGTGACATGCCAGTCATCCTGGAAGTAGAAGCCCCAGATGGTGGCGCGCTGGCCCCAGGTGCCGCTCTGCAAGCCGCGGCCGTAGTCCGTCGGAAGGCCGAGCACAAAATCCGCCTCGCCCACGAGTTTACCCGCGGGACTGAAGGCGTTGGCTGCGGTAAAACGTCCGCCGAAGTTCATATAGCCGCTGCGGCCATTGTTGCCGGAGTAGAAGACGTTCATGTCCTGGCGCAAGACATTGGCGCCCATCTTCATCATGTGGCGGCCGTGGGTGACGGTGAAGTTGTCCGCGTAGTGGTAGGTGGTGGTGGCGAACAACTGCTGGGTGCCGATGTTGGCGTTGCCCATCGCGGCAGTGTAAGCGAAGCCGGTGAGGGAGAGCAGGCCGGGGCCTGAGTTCTGCATGCCGAGTTTGGCGGCCGTATCGCCGAGACCTTTGTCCTGGCCGCCATTGTTCAGCATGAGGTTGTTCACGCCGACACGAGCTTCGTTGACGAGGCGCGGGCTGAGGGTGTGCGTCCAGTTGATGACACCATTCTGGAAGGGCGCGATGTTGAAGCTGTTGTAGAGGAAGGGAGCCGAGTTGACGCCCGGTTGATCCTGGCGCCCGTTGGAATAGCGGGCACTCAGATCGTCCTTGTCGGAAGCTTTATAGTCGAGCTTGAGATCGCCCTGATCGCTCTTGACGTAGCTGGAAGCGGTGTAGAAGTAATTGCTATCCGTGACGTGCAGTTGGGAGAGGGTCGGCAGCGGATAGACGCTGTTGGTGGCGAAGAGGTTCTTGGCCACGACGTTCATCTGGCTGAGCGGAATCTGATTGTTGGCGAACGGTGTGCGCGCGCCGGTGGTGGTGTTGAGGGATTGCGGATTGTACAACTGAATGCCCGCGGCGACGCCGGAGTAAACCGGGTCGAGGAGGTTGGAGAAGTCTCCGCTGCGCCAGGCAGCCGGCATCAGGACTGTGGCCGAGACGCTGGGAGGCGTAGCGCGGCGCAAGCCCTGGTAATCCGCAAAGAAGAAGAGTTTATCCTTCTTGATGGGTCCGCCAAAGGTGCCGCCGAACTGGTTCCAGCGGATGGGGGAACGGAAGTTCTGTCCGACCGTCCAATTGCGCGCCCAGTTATTGGCGTTCAGTTTGTCGTTGCGGAAGTACTCGAAGACATTACCGTGGAACTGGTTGGTGCCGCTCTTGATCACCACGTTGACAATGCCGCCCTGGACATTGCCGAATTCGGCGGAGGCGTTGTTGGTAATCATATTGAAATCCGCGATGGCATCGGGATTCGGCTGATAGCTGGACAAGTTATCGGTGGTCTGGTTGTTGTCGACGCCGTCGAGGAGGAAGTTATTGCCCTCTTCGCGGTTGCCGTTGACATAAGGACGGCCGCCACCGCCGGTGCGGACACCGTTGGTGAAACCGCCGGGATTCGGGGTGGTGACGCCCGGCGCCAGAAGCGTGAGGGCGATCGGGTTGCGG
>CAIRBY010000521.1 GCA_903876865.1 uncultured Acidobacteriia bacterium | reverse complement strand
GTCGTAGAAGATGCCGTAGCCGCCGCGCAGCACGGTCTTGGAATCGAGTTGGAAGGCCGCAGCGACGCGCGGAAGCAGGTTGATGCCCTGTCCGCTCCACAGCGAGCGCCCGTTGGAGCCGCCGGCGAAATCCAGGCCGCCAAGAACGCGGAAGCTGGTCACCGGGACTTCCGGAATCGGATTCTTCGCATAGGCGGCGGTGGCCAGGGCGGAGATGGGATTGACCGTGGTGGAATCGAAGCCCTTCACGGCGCGGTCGAAGCGCTCCGTGACCGGCGTCTCATGCTCCACGCGCAGGCCGAGCGTGATCGTGAGGCGGCGCGTCAGCTTCCACTGGTCCTGGAAGAAGGCCGCTCCGAACATCTCCTGCGTGGCAAAACTCGCCGCGCGCTGCATCTGCCCCTCGGGGATGCCCAGCAGGAACGCGGCCAAGTCCTGTCCCAGCGGAGCGCTACCGGAGGTGTCCGAAGACCGGGTGTAGGTGGTGGTGGGCGTCAATGCGGGCGCCACTCCATAGGGTTGGCGCACCGAGAATGCCCGGTAGAGGCGGAAATCGGCGCCGTAAGCGAGTTGGTGGTTGCCCTTCAGCGTGGTGAAGCCGCCGCTCAGATCGTGCACCATGCTGGTGTTGGCGCCATTGCCGGAATCGAACTGGCCGAAGCCTGCAAACGTGGCGAGCGTGAGCGCCGGCAGGGTCGCCTGCGCCCGCGGAACCAGTCCCACCAGGTTGGAAGAGAAGCCGAGCGCGGCCAGGTCCGTCCCGGTGCTGAGCTGCTGCTCCGGATGATCCTGTTCGGTGATACCGTAGCGGATGTTGAGTACGGTGGAAGAGTTCACCACGTACACGTCATCCAGTGCCAGGCCGCGGTTGTAGCGGTTGGTCAGGATGCCGTTGGCGATATTGGAATAGTTGTTGTACTTGGTCTCGGCCCACCAATCGTAATCCAGGCGCGCAAACATTCGGTTGCGCTCGGAGAAGTTGTGGTCCACCCGCAGGAAGTGCGCGTAATAATCTTCCGTCGTGCTCGTTGAGGTCGTCGTGTAATTCAGCGTGCCGTCCGCGCCGCCCGCCTGCGTAGGTTTGGGCCAGTATTTTGCGATATTCTGCGCCACCGGGTTGAGCCGGCTGGTGGGGATGATGTTGCCCGCGAAGGGCAGGCGGCTGAAGTGGCCATTTCCGGTCGAGGTGGTGGTCAGCGGATCGTAGATCTGGTAGGACGTGCCTACCTTGAGCAGCGCGGAGAAGTCGCCACTCAATTCCGCCGGGGTGGGTACCGTGAAGTTGTTGACGTTGGGCGTGCGCCACTTGTTGGCTTCGTACGTGTAGAAGAAGAAGGTCTTCCCCTGATCGATGTGGTGAGGCAGCACGACCGGTCCGCCGAACGACCCGCCGTAGCGGTTGTCGGTGTAGGGGAGCTTTGCGATGCGCGCCCGGTTCTGGAAGAGCGTCGCCGTATCCAGCGCGCTGCCGCCCCAGAATTCATGGGCTTCGCCGTGGAACTTGGCGGTGCCGCTGGCGGTGATCATGTTGACCACGGCGCCGGGTGTGTGTCCCAGAGAGGCGTCGTAACTGGTGGTCTGGCTCTTGAATTCGCTGAGCGCGCCCTGCGGCGGGGAGAAGGCGATCCGCACCAGGTTGCCCTCGGCGAAGGTATTGGGCACGCCATCGATCATGAATTCGTTGGAGTAGGCGGCGTTGCCGTTGGTGACCATCTGCGAGAGGCCATTATTGAAGGCCGCCTTCTGGATGCCCAGGCTGGAGATGCTGACGCTGCCCGGCGCGCTCTTGGCCAGTTCGGCGGGATTGCCGGATTGGATCGGCAGTTCCACCAGCCGCGCCCGGTCCACCACCTGCCCGAGCGAGACCGCTCCGGTTTCGAGCAGCGGCGTGGAGGCGTTGACCTCCACCGATTGAGTCACGTCGCCAATCACGAGGCGCATATCGAGCGTGACGCTATCGTTGACGCGGACCTCGACGCCTTTGCGCTCCAGTTTCTGGAAGCCCGCCAACTCGGCTGAGACGTCGTAGACGCCGGGCAGCAGGAACAGGAGGGTGTAGTTCCCCGCCTCGTTGGAGCGGGCTTCCACCGCGGCTCCCGTTCCGGTGTTGGTGGCGCGGATCTGAACGCTGGGAACGGCGGAACCGCTCGGGTCCAGGGTACGGCCGGAGATGGAGCCTCGGGAGTCCTGTGCCGGAAGGCGGAAGATACAGCAGAGCAGGGTGAACAGAAGAGCGCGGCGTATCATGTGGTTTCCTCTTTAGTAGGCGGACAACAAAGTCCAAAATACGTTCGAACCTCACGGTAGAACGCGGCGCCTCGCCCGAGAAGTGCGAAAACCGATCAATGAACGTTGCGTGAACGTTCTGAACGCTACTTAAGTGTCTGATAAATATAGAATCGGTTCGGCGGGAGCCAGTACCTTATTCGATCACCGGGGGTTTCGCCAGGATCCGGTGTGTCTCGTAAACCGAGTTGATCGCCTCTTCCCGATCCACTCCGCACCGCACCACGACCTGATACGCCGCCGGCCATTGCGTGTATCCTTCCTTGCGGAAGCGCGCCCGCAGGTCCCGCATCGCCGTGGGGGAGGTGAAGAATTGGATCGCCGCCTGCGCGCCGGGCGAGCCCGTGATGCCGGAAAAGATCAGCGTGCGCTCCGGCCTGCTCCGCCCGGGTTGGCTCGGCAGCACCGTGATCAGCCCGTAGACTGTGGAAAAGCGGTTGGCGACCGCCCGCGTCGGGGCGAAAACCGAGCGGCCATCCGTGATCACCTCGTCGCTCATCGCCTCGTCGAAGCGGATCGAATAGGGCATCACTTTGAGCAGGCGCGCCGCCAGTCCGGTATAGGCTGGCGCGCCGATCACCACCAGTCCCCGCTCGTGAATCGCCATCAGTTGCACGAAAGGCTCCGGCGTCGCCTGAAAGCCCGTTCCCGACGTAGTCAACAAGGAGGTGACCGCCGCCGTCGCCAGCGCATCGGCAAAGACCGGGTAGTTTCGCGTCGGAAACAGGAACAGCGGGACTCCCCGGTGTTCCAGGTTCTGATCCTGGTACCAGTCCAGCAACTCCGCCGGAGCCGGCAGCGGCGCAGTCTTCGGGGGTGCGCTCTTGCTGTTACGGGTGAAGCGGGCCAGGGGCGGGCACCCGACTACAATCAGCACGTCGCCGCCCGCCGCTACCGTCGGACCCCAAGCTTCCCGCACCACCGCGTCGATCGGGTCGGGGCGGAGCCGGCTGCCCAGCAGTGCGAAGAGGATTGCCGCCAGCGCCGTTGCCGCCGCCGCGCCCAAAAGGAACGGGCGCACCCGCGAAACGGCTTGCCGCCTCGGCCGCGGCGCTTCGAGTTCAGCCTGCCGGATCTCCGCCTGCCGCACCTCCGGCAGCAGTGGACTTCGGCTGACGAACAGAGGCCGGTAAGAGCCTTTCGGCAATTCGATCCGCCAGTCGCCCTCCTGCGGTTCGGATTCGTAATACTCCTGCAATTTGCGGCGCAGTGCGTGCGCCCGGCTGCGAACGCTCGAATCTTCCCCCGGCGCATAATCGGATTTGCGGTTCAGGGCCACCGTCGCGATCGAATATTCGCTGATTTCCGCGCCCCGCCCGGCCAGTTCCATCTCGCAGATGTAGCGCAAAAAGCCCTGCAACTGCTCGGAACGTGCGAACGTACGGCTCTTGAGAGCCGCCTCGCATGCCAGTTGTTTCTCCTCGCGACCGACCCCAGGCTCGCCCAAAGCCATAATGGAGATGATTATAGCGTCATGCCACCGGCCGCTGTGGCCCCCCGCCGGTCTGCCGCCCCGCCTACCGCATCACGGCCTGTTTCAACCGCTCCAATTGCCGCCGCGCGATATCGGCCCACTGTCCGGAATGGTCCAGCTTGAGGTAGATCTTCCAATGCTGTACGGATTTGAGCGGGTCGCCCAAGCGTTCGCAGAGCAGCGCCAGGTTGAAGTGCGCGTCGGCGTACTGCGGGTTGAGAGCCAGCGCGCGCCGGTAATAGTCCAGCGCTTCGGGCAGGCGGTTCTGTTCGTCGTACAGGTTGCCCAGATTGAATTGCGCCAGCGGATATGCCGGGTCGGCCTCGATCGCGTCCAGGTAATACTTCTCCGCCTCGTCGAATTTGCGCAGGCGGTAGAAGATGGTGCCCAGGTTGACCAGCGCGCCCGCCGCGCCGGGGTTGTACTCCAGCACCTTGCGGTAGGCGTCCACCGCCTCTTCCACCGGCGCTCCGGTTTCTTCCAGTTCCAGGCCCTTCTGGAACCACGCCTCGGATTCGCGCGCCTTGTTCACCTTGGGCTTGCGGTCGGGGAAGCTCGCGATGCTGCCCAACGCGGTGGCGTCGAAATCGAAGAGCGTCTGGCCTGTGACCGCTTCCATCTTCTGTCCGGAGAGATGCACCGCCACCCGCCCCCCATCGGAGACCACTCGCAGTTCCGAGAGCGGCTGCTTGACCCAGTCCAGCTTCTCCCGCAGCGATTGCAGTGCCCGCGCAATCTCTCGCATGGGGACTTTGTTTTCGCGCAGCTTGATCAAGGTCTGAAAGGCCAACAGGTCCGAAAATGTGTAGGAAGCGGCATTCGGCACCAGTTGCTGGCGCTCCCAGGATTGCAGTTGGCGCTCCGAGAGCCCGAACTTGCGGCGGACATCGGCGCGAGAGTATTCCTCCTTCGGGGTCACGACCTTATCTTAACAGGGCCGTCCCATGCGAATCCCTGGCGTTTTGTGCTTTGCGGCAAAAAGTACTTGATATGAATTCGGGCTCGCGCTACCATGCGGGTATGGCCGTGGAGTTACACGATCACGCGATGGATAACCTGCGCTACATCCGGCAGACGCTGGAGCGCGCCGGTTCCTTCACCGCTGTCCCGGGCAAGGGCGGCGTACTGATGGGCGTGACCGCGATCGTAGCCTCGCGCCTGGCCGAGCGCGAAGTCACCGGCGGCGGCTGGCTCGCCGTGTGGAGCATCGCGGCGCTGGTCGCCATGGCGATCGGAATCGCCGGCGCCGCGCTCAAGGCCCGCCGCTTCCACGTTCCGCTCTTCTCCGGTCCAGGCCGTAAGTTCATCGCCGGCTTCGCGCCCGCCATCCTGGCCGGCGCGGTCCTGACCCTGGTGCTCTTTCGCGCCGGGGTGTCGGGTTTCCTGCC
>CAIRBY010000520.1 GCA_903876865.1 uncultured Acidobacteriia bacterium | reverse complement strand
CCCAGGCTCCCGAACCCCAATTCCAGAATCAGCCATCCCCCCGGCTTCAGCACTCGCGGCGCATCCCCGATCAGCCGCTCATACAACTCAAACCCGGTCTGCCCCCCGAACAGCGCCACATGCGGCTCGAAATCGCGCACCTCGCGCTGCAACCCCTCCCGCTGAGTCAGCGGCACGTACGGCGGATTGGAAGCAATCAGGTCCATGCTCCCCGTGCCGATCGCCGCCATCAGGTCGCACGCCGTGAACTCCACCCCCGCCCCCAGGCTCGCGGCATTGCCCCGCGCCACCGCGAGCGCCGCCGGGGAAATATCCGTCGCCCAACTGCGAACCCCCAACTCCAGCGCCAGCGTCACCGCCAGCGCCCCCGACCCCGTTCCCACATCCAGCACGCTCCGCGCGCCCGTCGCCATCCCCTGCATCACCCCCAATGCCGTTTCCACCACGTGCTCCGTCTCCGGACGCGGAATCAGCACGTCCGCCGTGACCTGAAACTCCCGCCCGTAGAACTCCTGATGCCTTGTGATGTATTGCGTGGGCTTGCCGCCCATCCGCTCGTGCAGGTAGCGCCCGAAATGCAGCCACTCCAGTTCGGTCAGTTCGCGCTCGTCGTGCGCGTAGAGATAGACCTGCTCCACCCCGCCCAGCACATGCCGCAGCAGCACTTCCGCTGTCAGTCGCGGCACCGCGATTCCCGCCTCGTCCAGCAGTTCGGTAGCTTGCAGGAGTGCGTTGCGAATCGTCATCCCGGAACCAGTGCCGCCCGCTTTATGTGACCGGGCCCTTTTCGGCCTGCTGCTTCAGCTTCTCGCCCTGATAGTGCGTGATGAGCGCGTCGAAAATCGCGTCCATCTTGCCTTCCATCACGAAATCCAGCTGATGCAGCGTCAGCCCGATGCGGTGGTCGCTCACCCGGTTCTGCGGGAAATTGTAGGTGCGGATCTTCTCGCTGCGATCGCCCGTCCCCACCATGCTCCGCCGCTCCGCCCCCAGCGCCGCCTGCTGCTTCTCCAGTTCCAGTTCGTATAGCCGCGAGCGCAGCACGCGCTCGGCCTTCGCCCGGTTCTTGATCTGCGATTTTTCGTCCTGGCAGCTCACCCCCAGCCCCGTCGGCAAGTGCGTGATGCGCACCGCGGAGTACGTGGTGTTCACGCTCTGTCCGCCCGGTCCCGAGGAGCAGAACGTATCGATGCGGATGTCCTTCGCCTCGATCTTCACTTCCACTTCGTCGGCTTCCGGCAACACTGCCACCGTGATTGCCGAAGTGTGTACGCGCCCCTGCTGCTCCGTTACCGGAACCCGCTGCACGCGGTGCACGCCGCTCTCGTATTTCAGCTTGCGGAATACCTTCGTGCCGCTCACCAGGCAGATGATTTCCTTCATCCCGCCCACCGCCGATTCGCTCGCGGAAGTCACTTCCATCTTCCACCCCTGCGTCTCCGCGTACCGCGAATACATGCGGAAGATCTCGCCCACGAACAGCGTCGCCTCGTCCCCGCCCGTTCCCGCGCGCAATTCCAATACGCAATTGCGATCGTCGTTCGGATCCTTGGGCAGCAGCAGGACCTTCAGGTCTTCCTCGATCTGTGTCATCTGCGGCTCAAGTTCAGCCACTTCCATCTCCGCCATCGCGCGCATATCCGGGTCGGAATCCTGCAGCATCGGCCGCGCCTGCGCCAGGCTGTCCGCTACCTTCTTCCACTCGCGGTACTTCGCCACCACTTCGCTGAGTTCGCTCTGCGCCTTGGTGATCTTGCGGTACTGGTCGGCATCGCTGATGATGGCCGGATCCGCCATCTGTTGGGTGAACTCTTCAAAGCGCTTTTCGAGCTGATCGAGCTTCGGGGCAAATTGCATGGTTTATTTCGGCTGTAGATTTCGGCTCTAGATTTCGGCTGTAGATTTCTTCCGCTAACGCTTTCGATGCGCTCGGCTACGCAATCACCAGTTCGCCGCCCTGCTGCTCTTCCAGCGCCATCGCGCCTTCCAGCGCCCGGATCGCCACCGCCGTCTGATCGTCCGAAGGCGGCTTGGTCGTAATCCGCTGCAGCCACAATCCCGGCGCGGTCATCGTCGAAAGCACCGACCCGCGGCGTTTCGCCGCGAAGCGGATCAGTTCGTAGCTCACCCCCGTGATCACCGGCAATAGCGCCACCCGGCACAGCAGTTTGGCCAGGAAGCCGTCGAACGGAATGAACGTATAAAACACGATCGAGACAATGATCACCACGAACAGGAAACTCGT
>CAIRBY010000519.1 GCA_903876865.1 uncultured Acidobacteriia bacterium | reverse complement strand
TGGACGGCGTCAATCCGGCCGTCACCGGGCTGATCCTCAGCGCCGCCTTTCTCTTGCAGCCCAGCGCCATTGCCTCCTGGCACGGGTGGCTTCTCTGCGTCGTATCCCTGCTGCTACTGCGCGTCCTCCGCTGGCATCCGGCGTTCGTGCTGGCGCTCGGATCCATTGCGGGCTATACGGGGTTCCTGCCGTAACCAACCCAATCTGCGACCGGCGAGGAGAGCCCTGAATCTGAGCCGCCTCCACCATGAGTGCCGAAGCTTCTCACGCGCACATCCCCCCGTTTCATTCCTCGCCGCCGGCCGTATCAGGCCCAACTCTCTGCGCACCGCATCCCTTGCAATCGCGGCCGCTCCCGGGCGCGAAGCTTCAGTGTGCGGACTACAGTCCGGTGACGCGTAGGCGGCGAGTCACCGCGGCGAACGCGACCCATAGCCCAAGCCCGAGTGCGGCGCTCGTCACCGCCATCGCCGGTGCATCGCGCAGCATGAAGAAGTGCAGGCCTGTCCCGTCGAAAGTGAACGAGAGCGGCAAGCCCGTAAACAGCAGCGCCAGTCCCAGCAGCAGCGACCGCCGCCGTAGCAGCGCCTTCGTCTCCAGCAGGGCGGCGTGCCCCGAACCGGGAGCAGGCCCTATTGCTGCTGCCCTCCCTTCCTCGTCCCGAAGCGCCGCGGCCATGCGCGCCAACTCCGCGTCCGTGCGCAGCCACTCTTCCACCGCCGCGCAACTCTCGGCGCTTGCCTCGCCGGCCACATACAACGGCAACAGGTCCTTCACTATCTCACGTGTCACGTTCATGACGAGGCTCCTTCCCGAGTCATCCGCAAGGCGGCGATCCTGCGGCGCGCCCTGTGCACTTTCACCTTCGCGGCGCCGGCGCTGATCTTGAGCGCGGCCGCAATTTCCTCATACGGCATCTGATCCTGTGAGCGCATCAGCAGCGCCGCGCGGTCCGGTTCCGCCAGCGTCTGCAGGTCCGCCAGCACCGCGTCCAGTTCGGCGCGGCTCGCTGCCAGTTCGTGCGGTCCGGGCGCGGCATCCTCCCGGTCGCCCTCCAGCCCTTCGCGTCCCCGCTCTGCCCGCCACTGCTCCAGATACAGGTGGCGCGCGATCGTCATCAGGTAGCCGATGACCGTGGCGATATCCACGCGATCGCGCGCGCCCCACACGCGCACGAAGGTCTCGGCAGTGATGTCCTCGGCCATCGCCCGGTTGCCGGATAAGGACAGGGCGAAGCGGAAGACACTGCCCGAGTGCTGTGCGTAGAGCGCATCGAAATCGATCACACGAAACTCGTCTTTCGCCGCTGCAACACCAGGATCACCACCACAATCGCGGCGATGCCGGCGGCTTCGCACGCGATCGTAACCGGCAGCGCAGCCTGTCCCCTTGCCAGGGCGCGCAGGTAGCGGCCGAAGCCGTGCAGCGTGGGCAGCACCTGCAACGCGAAGTTGCCGAACCCAAACAGCAGCCCGGTCAATACCGCGATCGTCCAGCCGATGGACTCGCTCACAATTGCGGCCGCCAGCACTACCGAAAAGAAGAGCATCCACGCACCCAGAACCACTCCATAGTAGCCAAGCGTGCCAAGCGCGTGGAACCACAGCGGCTGGTGCGAAGCCGCCATGGCGGTGGGGATATCGACCGGTGAAAGCCACACCAGCGTAGTCGCCGCAATCGTCGCCGGAGCGAGGAATAGCAGGAACGCCGCCCCCAGCTTCGCGATTGCCGCATCGCTTGGCGTGACCGGAAGGCTCATCACGAATGCCAGTGTCTTCCGCTCCCGCTCGCCCAGCACCGGGCCCAGCATCACGTGGAACGACAGCCCGATGAGCACGTTCAGCGCGAGCGTGATCCCCGCCGATCTCCCCGCCTGTCCGCCCAGCGCCGTCATCGCCAGCCCCGCAAGGGCCGCCAGCGTATATGCGGCCAGCGGCCAACGCATCAGCCAGCAATCTTTCCGCACCAGGCGCGCGATCATTCTGGTGTTCATGCCGCCCTCCCGCTACCGCTTCCCGCTACGCCGAGCGCCGCCACCTGCTCCAGGAACACTTTCTCGATACTGTTCCCGCCGCCCAACAACTCCCTGGTGGGCGCGTGAGCGATCACTTTACCGCCATAGACAAACGCCACCGCGTCCGCCAGTGCCGTCACGTCGTCTCCGTAATGCGAAGAGAAGATCAGCCCGCGGCGCTCGCTGCGCGTGGCGGCCAGCAGCGTCAGGATCTCGTGGCGAACCACCGGGTCGAGTCCGGCGGTCGGCTCGTCCAGTATCAACACCTCCGCCCGCCGTGCCATCGCCAGCAAGAGTAGCGCCTTCACCTGCTGCCCGCGCGAGAGTCCCTGCACGCGCTGCTCCGGGTTGAGTTGGAAGCGCTCCAGCAGGTCCGCCGCCCGGCCGTCGTCCCAACCCTCGTGCATCTCGCGGACCAGTTGCATATGCCATCCGAGCGTGGCGGCTCCATAGAGCGCCATATCCTCGGAGACAAAACCGACGCGCGCTTTGATCCACCGTTCCTCGGCGGGCATCTCCCTGCCCAGCACCTTCACCTCGCCGGCATCGGCCCGCACCAGGCCCATCAGAATCCGCAGCAGCGTGGATTTTCCCGCCCCATTCGGGCCAATCAAACCCAACACCGTCCCCTCCGGCACATCCAGATCAATTCCCTGCAATGCGAAATGGGAATAGCGTTTGCTCACGCCTCGCACTCGAACCGCACACTCGCTCATCACAGCCCTCCAAAATGCCTTTCAACGGGTATAGCTGCGAGCGGGCCAAAAGTTACAGCGCACGGCGGGATTTTCCGGTCATTCACTCCCCGCCGCTCTACATCGGGACATAGACTCTGGTTTGGCCGCCGGCCTCAGCCCTTGATCACATTGCGGTATGCCGTGGGCGACACTCCGTGGATGCGCCGGAACACCCGCGAGAAATAGAATGCGTCCGCGAAGCCCAACTCCTCCGCAATCCGCTGCACCGGCAGGCGCGTGCCGTCCAGCAATTCGCAGCCGCGCCGGATCTTCAGCCGGATGAAATAGTCCAGCGGCGGGAAACCGGTGACCCTCTTGAACACGGCGCAGAAATGCGATGTGGAGAGGTTCACCATGCCCGCCAACTCCGGGATCGAGAGTTGCTCTTCGCGCCTCTGCCGCATGTACGCGAGCACCCGTTGCACCCGCACGCTCGCGTCGGACGGGGATTGCCGCC
>CAIRBY010000518.1 GCA_903876865.1 uncultured Acidobacteriia bacterium | reverse complement strand
GCGCTCGCCTACGCCGAGGCCGGCAATTTCGAGCGCGCCCGCGCGCTCTTCCAGAACCGCTTCTTCCCGCGGCAGGAGGGTGGCACCAACGTACGTCAGGTGTGGATTCGCGTGCGCGCTCTGGAAGCGCAGACTGCCGCCGAAGCCGGCCGCTGCGATGCCGCGCTCGCCATCGTGGATAGCATCGGCACTCCGGTCACCGGACTCGCCTTCACCGCTGATGGCCTGGAGCCGTTCCTGCAAGCCGCACCGAATCAGGCCGCGCTCGGGATCGCCGAGAACGCTTGCGGACGCGCAACCGCCGTCACAGCCCGCCTGCAAAAGCTCCGCGCCGCCGCAGACCCCGTGAGTACGCTCGCCGCCTATTCACTCGCCAAACGGCTGCCCGCCTTCGACGCCGCACTGTGGACCGCGGAGTTGGAAGCGGCCTCGCGCCGCCTGACGGCACGCGGCACGGAGTCCAGTTGGAACGCCGCCATTGCGGGCCTCTTCGAACTCGCGCTCGGCCACGCACCGGCCGCGCAGACGCTGCTCGAAGCCGCACTGCTCGCGCCCGATCGCAACCTCGCCCACCACATGGCCCGCTCCGCGCGCAGACAACTCGCGCCCGCTAAATAGTCACGCACCGGTCTCGCGCAAGCGCGCCGCCTTCGCCAGCCTCTGCGAACTCGTGCTCGGCCACGCACCGGCCGCGCAGACGCTGCTCGAAGCCGCGCTGCTCGCGCCCGATCGCAACCTCGCCCACCACATGGCCCCCTCCCCGCGCAGACTAATCGCGCCGGCGAACTAGCCACCGCAACTGTCTCGCGCAGGCACGCCGCAGTGGCACGGAGCCCGGTGGGAACGCCGCGATCACGCACCGCTTCGACCTCGCGCTCGACCACGCAAGGGGCCGCGCGGACCTTGCTCGTAAGAGCACTGTAGTTCGCGCGGGCACGCCGCAACGTGGCAACATAAGGGCATGCGCCTCCGCCTGCCGCTACTTGCCGCTCTTGCCTGTGCCCTCGCCTTCGCACAGGCGCCGCCGCCGAACTATTACAGCGTGCCACCCATCGATGCGCCGGAGTTGGCCGCGCGCGGCGCGTGGCCCGTGGGCGTGCGCACGCTCGACCTGGTGCACGCCGCGCAGCCCGAACTGCTCCACTTCGACGCCGCCACCGGCAAGGCGCCGCTCTACGATCGTCCCCTGAAAATCGAAATCTGGTATCCCGCCGTGATTCCCGCGGGGCAGCAGGAGCACACCGTCTATGAAGGCCCCATGCCGCACTCGCCGCAGCCCGGCGTGCCGCAGCGCTTCCAGATCCCCGGCAAGGCGTTGCGCGATGCCGCGCCCGTCGCGGGCCAGAGCCTTCCGCTCGTGATCGTCTCGCACGGCTACCCTGGCTCGCGCACCTTCCTCAGCTACCTCACCGAGAACCTCGCCTCCAAAGGCTACGTCGTCGCCGCGATCGATCACACCGATTCGGTCTTCGGCCAGGAGTTCGCCTTCACCAGCACGCTCGCCAAT
>CAIRBY010000517.1 GCA_903876865.1 uncultured Acidobacteriia bacterium | reverse complement strand
GACACGCCGCATGACACGCCGCTTTCCCAACCCGCCCAATTGTTTTATGGGATCCAGTGGGACAGGCCATCGTTTTTCGTGGCCTGTCGGCTTGCTTGTGTCTTGCCTTTCCTTGTTGCCTGTCCTCCCCCTGCCCTCCCCCCGGAGCCTCCGCCCATGATCTCCGCCGAGCGCAAGCGCCAACTCTCACTCGCCATCGCCATCGCCATCATCGCCGCCATCCTGGCCGTGGCCGCGCCCGGATTCTTCTCGCCCGGCAATCAACGCGATCTCGCCATGGCCAACATGCCCGTCCTGATCGTCGCCCTCGGCATGGTCCTCGTCATCCTCACCGGACAGATCGATATCTCTGTAGGTTCCCAGTTCGCCATCTGTAGCGTCGCTGCCGGAATCTTCGCCCGCATGGGCATGCCCACCCCTCTCGCCGGCGCCGCGGCCTGTGCCCTCGGCGCGGCCATGGGAGCCCTCAACGGCGTGCTCGTCGCCTGGGTCCGCATCCCCTCCATCGTCGTCACTCTCGCCACCATGGTCGCCCTCCGCGATGGCCTGCGCTGGGCCACCCAAGGCGCCTGGGTACAAGACCTCCCCGCGGATTTCCAGTGGTTCGGCCGCTCCCAAACCGCCAGTGAAGCCATCACCGTCGCCTGTGCCCTCGCCCTCACCCTCGGCGTCGGTTGGGGCCTCCGCAACCTCGCCGCCGGACGTATCGTCTACGCCACCGGCAGCGATGCCAATGCCACACGTCTCGCCGGCATCCGCCCTCAACTCGTCGTCTTCCTCGTCTTCGTCGCCATCGGCGCGCTCACCGGGTTCGCCGCTGTCTTCAACGCCGTCCGCTTCCAACAGATCCCCAGCAATGCGGGCATGGGCCTCGAACTCAAAGTGATCGCCGCGGCCGTAGTCGGCGGCGTCGCCATCGCCGGCGGACGCGGCACCATCGCCGGCATGCTGCTCGGCCTCGCCCTGCTCGGCGTGATCGGCCCCGCCCTCACCTTCCTCGGCTTCAGCGCCTATTGGGAGCGCGCCATCGAAGGAGCCATCATCCTCGCGGCCGTAGCGCTCGATGCCGTGCGCCGCCCCGCACAGGCGGAGCCCGTATGACCGGGCAACACACCTCGCCCGGCGAATCCCGCACCCTCCGCGAACGCTGGTTCCCCAACGGCGAATGGGTGCTACTGCTTGCGCTCGCCGCCGAACTCGCCATCTTCGCGGCCGTCGGCGAAAACTTCTTTTCCCTCGCCAATTTCTTCGAAGTCGTCCGCCTCAGCGTCGAACTCGGCCTGCTCGCGCTCGCCATGACCCCCATCATGATCACCGGCGGCATCGATCTCTCTGTCGGCTCCACCATGGGCCTCGCCGCCGTCGTCTTCGGTGTGCTCTGGCGCGACGCGGGTTGGCCCGTCGCCGCTGCGGCAGCCGCCGCCCTCGCCATCGGCTGCGCCGGCGGTGCCCTCAACGGAGCGCTCATCACCCGCCTCAACCTGCCCCCGCTGATCGTCACCCTCGGCTCCCTCAGCCTCTTCCGCGGCATCGCCGAAGGCATCACCAAAGGCGCGGAGAATTACTCCGGCTTCCCCGCCGGTTTCCTCTGGCTCGGCCAGGGCTACCTCGGGGGCGTGGTCCCCGTGCAACTCGTGCTCCTCGTCGCCGCGGTCGCAGGCTACTACCTGCTCCTGCACCGCTCGGCTCTCGGACGCTCCCTCTACGCCGTGGGCTTCAGCCCCGGCGGCGCGCGCTACGCCGGCATCCCCGTGCGCCGCCGCCTCGCGCTGATCTACTTCCTCTCCGGCTTCGTCGCCAGTGTCGCCGCCATCGTCTACGTGGCCCACCTCGGCCAGGCGAAATCGGACGCGGGCACCGGCTATGAACTCGCCGCCATCACCGCCGTCGTACTCGGCGGCACCAGCGTCTTCGGCGGACGCGGCACCGTGTGGGGCACCGTACTCGGGCTCTTCGCAATCTCGGTATTACAGAATGGCTTGCGCCTCGCCGCACTCCCCGGGGAAATGACCGGCGTGCTCACAGGCATCGTACTCGTCTTAACAATCGGCTTAGGGCGGCTGCGCGGCCGCGGAATCCAAACAGAAACAGCTCTACAAGAGGCGGATGAAATGAAGAACTCCCAACTGGCGATTTTGTGTTGCGCCGTCATCGGCGGGTCCCTGATTGTGGCCGGGACCAATGTCTGGCTCGTGAACTCCATCAAACAGGGCGGCGCCGCCGGAGCCTCCGCTCCCGGCAAGACCGCCAAACGGCCCGTCGTCGCAGTCATGCCCAAGTCCAAAGGCGATCCCTACTTCATGAG
>CAIRBY010000516.1 GCA_903876865.1 uncultured Acidobacteriia bacterium | reverse complement strand
TTGTGTATCGGGCTCGGGCTCAAAGCTTCCTCCCAGCGCGAGATAGGTGTCCCACAGTTTCATGGACTCGCGGAAGCGTTCGGCGGGCGTGAGAGCATACCACTCCGCCCATTCGCTACTCACACGATTGATTCGGCCGAGAGGCGGTCCCTGAATCTACTGTAGCCGAACTTGTGGACAGGTAGCGAAGGCAATGGCGTGCGTTACGGCGCATCGTGGCAACGATTACCAAACCTCCGGAACATACCGACGAGCAGACAGCACTATTCCATGCACAGGCGGCACTGAATAACCTCGCACGCCAGTAGCTGGCACTGCCAGATTTGCATCAGCAGATCGAGTTCGCAACGGACGCGAAGGGCGCGGGTCGCTCAACGGGAGGTACGGCGATAGCGGAAAGTGGCGAAGCGCGCAGGCTGAATCGGAAGCTTAAGCGGCGACGGCACGACGGCCAAGGCAGGGCTCACCGTTCGCAGGGCTCTATCCCTGGCCGCAGGACGGAATGCTCACTGATCCAGCTTCCAGAGAATCTGGCGGAGCATGCCGAGGATGACGGGGACGTCGCGGGGGGAGATTTCGAGGCGGCGGACGAGGCGGCGGACTTTTTCGTCGGTGGAGAGGGCGGTGACGGGGTTGACGTAGCCGCTTTTGGCGAGGGCTTCGAGGAGGCGGAGGGTGATCTGTTCGGTCTCACCGGCGGTGGCGGAGCGGACCTTTTCAGGTTTGGCGGCGGCGGTGTTGGGTTCGCGGGAGAGTTCGTAGAGGCAGAGGGCGACGGCCTGGCCGAGGTTCATGGAGAGGTCCTGGCCGGTGGTGGGGATGCGCATGAGCCAGTGGCAGTGGGAGAGATCTTCGTTGGAGAGTCCGAATTTTTCGCTGCCGAAGACGAGCGCGGCGGGGGCGGCGGGGGTGGCGCGGAGAATGAGGCGGGCGCCGTACTCGAGGCGGCGGATGGGGTGCTGGAGTTCGCGGTGGCCCACGCTGGTGGTGCCGACGACGAGCCGGCAGCCGGCCACGGCGTCGGCCAAAGTGGCATATTCCTCAGCGGTTTGCAGAAGCGGGGCGGCGCCGACGGCGGAGCGGGCTTCGCGGAAGGCGAGATCGTAGGGATTCACGACGCAGAGGTGCGCGAAGCCAAAATTGGCCATGGCGCGGGCGGCGGCGCCGATATTCAGCGGGTTGCGCGTGGAAACCAGCACGACGCGCAAGTTGTTCTTCCAGTTGGCAGGTATACTTAAATCCTAGCCTAGGGGAGTGGGAATCTGTCACCCGATTTGACAATGAAACCCCAAACCCCCTAAACTAAATACTTTGCAACGTGAATAGCTGGAGACGTGTGTCACAATGAGTACCGAGTTCCCCACCAAGAGCGAAATTAAACGTGAATGGCATCTCATCGATGCCCAGGATCTGGTGTTGGGTAAGCTGGCCGCCAAGGCCGCTATGATCTTGATGGGCAAGACCAAACCCACCTACACCACCTTCATGGACACCGGTGATCATGTAATTGTGATCAACGCGGCCAAGGTAAAGGTCACCGGCCGTAAAGAAGAAGACAAAATGTACCGCCATTTCACCGGGTATCCCGGCGGACTGGTCGAAAAGAGCTTGAAGCGGGTTCGCGCCGAAAAGCCGATCCGCCTGGTGGAAGACGCCATCGCCGGCATGCTTCCCAAGACCAAGCTGGGCAAACAGATGTACCGGAAGCTGAATGTCTATGCGGGCGAGACTCATCCGCATGCGGCACAGCAGCCGGTGGCATTGAAAGTTACGTAACAGCGAATAGCTAGTAGGAAGGTAACAGTTAGTGGCAGCGACTATCGTTCAATACTTGGGTACGGGCCGCCGGAAGACATCGGTCGCTCGTGTGTTTTTACGGCCCGGCACGGGCGCGATCAAGGTCAACAACCGCGCGTTTGAGAACTACTTCCCCACGGCCGCCACGCGCGCCGTGGTGCGGCAGGCTTTTGCAGCTACCGAGACGGTGGACAAGTTCGATCTGATCATTCTCGCTCACGGCGGCGGTGTCGCCGGACAGGCGGGCGCGGCCCGCTTGGGAATTGCGCGGGCTTTATTGGAGTTCAACGCGGAACTGCGGGGCAGTCTCAAGAAGCTTGGCTTCCTGACACGCGACCCCCGGAAGCACGAGCGCAAGAAGTACGGACAAAAGGGCGCTCGCAAGCGGTTCCAGTTCTCCAAGCGTTAAAGTCTCCGCGAAGCCTGGAAGACGGCAAGTGGTACGCCTTCCAGGCTTTGCTATCTATCAACCCAACATTCGGCCCCCCAAACCGCGTAAATCTCGCTTTGGACCTCGCGGTGCGCGAGGGGGCACGTACAAATAGGAGGCAATTTTGCCTGCAATCTCAATGAAGGAATTGCTCGAAGCTGGCGTTCACTTCGGGCACCAGACCAAGCGCTGGAATCCGAAGATGAAAGAATACATCTTTGGCGAACGCAACGGCATTTACATCATCGATCTTCAGAAGACGCTGAAGATGTTCAAGGACGCCGCACGTTTTGTCGGCGAGATGGCCGCGCAGGGCAAGAACGTGCTGTTTGTGGGCACGAAGCGCCAGGCACAGGAAGCCATTGCCGAGGAAGCCACCCGCAGCCAGATGTTCTATGTCAACCAGCGCTGGCTGGGCGGACTGTTGACGAACATGGCGACGGTGCAGAAATCGATTAAGCGCCTGAAGGAACTGGAAGCGATGGCTTCGGTGGAAGGCGGCTATGCCGGCCGTCCCAAGAAGGAAGTCATCCGGCTGGAGCGCGAGCGCAAGCACCTGGATCAGAACCTGGCGGGTATCAAAGATATGCCGGGGCTGCCGGACGTGCTGTTCGTGATCGATTCCAACAAGGAAGCGATCGCGGTGAAGGAAGCGCGGCGCCTGGGAATTCCGGTGGTAGCGATTGTGGATACCAATTGCGACCCCGACGAAGTGGATTGGGTGATTCCGGGCAATGACGACGCACTGCGCGCCATCCGCCTGTTCGCCAGCAAGATTGCCGACGCCGTAGTCGAAGGCCGCGCGCTCGCCACCGAGCAGGATTTCACCGCGGACAAGATCATCAGCGACGAAAGCCCGGCTGACGAAGGCATGATGGAGTACACGGAATACGTGGACCCCAAGTATGCCGAGAAGATCATGGCGGAAAGCCTGAGCATGGCCGAGGAACCGGCGTCCCGCAAGGGACCGGCATCGGAGACGGCTGAAGTTGCCGTCGAACCCGCGGTCACCGAAAGCGGATCGTAAACCGGAAACCGGGGCAGGCTTTCGAGCCTGCCCTTTCGGCATTCCGGCAGCGAGCTTTTGAAGAACAATTTTAAGGAATAACTATGGCGGAAATTACCGCAACACTCGTTAAACAACTGCGCGAGCGCACCGGCGCCGGCATGATGGAATGCAAGAGTGCCCTGGTGGAAGCCAAGGGAGATCTGGAAGAGGGCGAAGTCGTCCTGCGCAAGCGGGGCATCGCGTCGGCCGGCAAGAAGGCGTCGCGCGCGACCAAGCAGGGGCTGATCGCCACCTACATTCATCACGGCGGGCAGCTGGGCGTGATGGTGGAAATCAACTGCGAGAGCGATTTCGTGGCGCGCACGGACGATTTCCAGGAACTGATACACGACGTGGCGATGCACATCGCGGCGGCGGACCCTCAATTCGTACGCAAGGAAGATGTCACCGAGCACGCGATTGAGAAGGAAAAGGACATTCAGAAGGCCCGCGCGCTGGCCGAGGGCAAGCCGGAGAAGATGCTCGAGAAGATCATCGAAGGCCGGATGTCGAAGTTCTACGAAGAGATCTGCCTGTTGGAGCAGCCGTTCGTAAAGGAACCGACGCTGACGGTGGGGCAGCTGGTGAAGACCAAGATTGCCAAACTGGGCGAGAACATCACTGTGGCGCGCTTCGTGCGCTTCAAGGTCGGCGATTCGCAGGCGGCGGAAACCGGCGAAGCGGCAGCCGAATAAATGGCTGGCTATAAGCGCATCCTGCTGAAGTTGAGCGGTGAGGCGTTGGCCGGTACGGCAACGTTCGGGATCGACGCGGACCGGGTGAGATCCCTGGCACGCGAAGTGGCGGACGTGGCTGCGGCGGGCGTACAAGTGGGAGTCGTGGTCGGCGGCGGCAACATCTTTCGGGGTGTTGCCGCCGCTGCCCGCAATATGGATCGAGTCACCGGCGACCATATGGGAATGCTGGCGACGGTGATCAATTCGCTCGCCCTGAGCGATGCACTGGAACAGATGGGGATTCCGACGCGGGTGATGAGCGCGATCGAAATGCACCAGGTGGCGGAGCCGTACATTCGCCGCCGCGCCATCCGGCACCTGGAAAAGGGGCGCATCGTGATTTTTGCGGCGGGCACCTCCAATCCCTATTTTTCGACTGACACCGCGGCGACGCTGCGCGCCCTCGAAATCAAGGCGGACGTCATCGCCAAGGCCACGCGGGTGGACGGAGTCTACGACAAAGACCCGTTAAAGCACCCGGACGCGGTGAAATTCGGGGAAATCAGCTATCTGGAAGTGCTGTCAAAGGCCCTCGGCGTGATGGATGCGACGTCAATTGCCATGTGCCGTGACAACAAGCTACCGATTATCGTATTCAACTTGAACACGATAGGCAATATAATGCGTATGTCGATGGGTGAAACCATCGGTACTGTGATTCATTAGCCGTATCAGTATTTGCCGTATCAGCATTGGCCGTATCCAGTTACGGAGAAACTTCGCTATGAAGACAGAACAGCACTCAGCACCCAGCGGGTCCGCGTTCCAATCGGTCAAAGAGATTGAAGCCGCCACCCGCACCAGAATGGAGAAAGCGCTCACGGATCTGCAGCACGAAATGGCTTCGATCCGGACGGGGCGCGCCACTTTGAGCCTGCTCGATCACATTCGGGTGGACTATTATGGCACTCCGACACCGCTGAATCAGGTGGCCAACCTGCATGTGCCCGAACCGAACATGATCACGCTTCAGCCGTGGGACGTCTCGCAGATCGGCCTGATCGAGAAGGCGATCCGCGTCAGCGACCTGGGACTGAATCCCTCCAACGACGGCAAGCTCATCCGCCTGCCGATCCCGCCCCTGACCGAAGACAGGCGCAAGGATCTGGCGAAGAAGCTGCATGCCGTGGCCGAGCATCACCGGGTGAGCGTTCGGAACATTCGCCGCGACGGCAACGAAGCGGTGAAGAAGCTGGCGAAGGACAAGAAGATCAACGAAGACGACGATAAAAAGGCGCACGACGATATCCAGAAGCTGACGGATGGCTACATGGCGAAGATCGACAGCGCCGCCAAGACCAAGGAAAAGGAGATCCTGGAACTTCGCTAACCGCACCTGGCGAAGCCCGCTTCGCTGAGCCCGCGAATTTCTGGAATCCGCCCCCTGTTGGTCGCGGTCCGGTACGCCCACCATGCCCACCGCCACCTCAGAATGGTTCACGCTTCGTGTGCCGGCTTCCAGCGCCAATCTCGGTCCGGGATTTGACGCGCTGGGGCTGGCGCTCGGGGTCTATTTGACGTGCCGCTTCCGGCGCAGCGAGACGCTGATCATTTCGGCGGCCGGGCGCGATTCGGCGAGCATCCCCGCGAGTGCCGACAACCTGATCTGGCAGACGGCGCTGACGGTGGCGCGCAATCTGCGCCTCACCTTACCG
>CAIRBY010000515.1 GCA_903876865.1 uncultured Acidobacteriia bacterium | reverse complement strand
GTGGAGAACGGGCTCACGCTTTCCAAGGTGCCGCGGGAGATCGAACCCGGCTACACCATCGACACATTCCCGAAGGCGCTGCAGGAGCAGTATCTCAAGGCCTACCGGCAGGATTACCCGGTGCGCCCCACGATTCTGCCGGAACAGATGCCGGCCGAAGAGAAGTTCACGGTGCCCAAGGGCTACTCGGATCACTTCGACCACCACCGCAACTTCCTCAACAGCGTGCGCAGCCGCACGGCGCCGGTGGAAGACGCCACCTTCGGCTTCCGCGCGGCCGGGCCGGCGCTGCTCTCGAACATCAGCTACTTCGAAAAGAAGATCTGCCTCTGGGATCCGACTGCTTTGCGCCTGATTGGCTGAGCAGTTCTCGGGATGCGGCGTCGAGTTGACTGACGCCTGCCGTTACTTTCCGGCCGCCACTTCCACGACGATCTTGCCGAGCAGACCGGCGCCGGCGCGCAGATTCTCCACGGAGATGCGTTCGTCGTTGCCGTGCATGCGCAGTTCGCCATCCATGCGGAAGATTGGTACGCCATAGACCGCCATGCCTTTGGCGCGGAGGTACGCGCCGTCGGTGGTGCCGCGCATCAGGAAGGGGACCACGAGCGCGTTCGGCGCTGCCTGGCGGAAGACCTTCTCCATCGCCTGATACAGCGGTGAGGTGAGGGAACTGGGCTCGGTGTTGGGCTGCTCCACGTTGCCGGGGAGTTCGAGCGAAACAGTGGGATCGTCGATGATCTGGCGGAAACGGGCGAAGACCTCTTCGTGAGTCTCGGTAGGCAGGCGGCGCCCGTCCAACTGGGCTTCGGCGGAGTTGGGGATGACGTTGATCTTGGTGCCGGCGGTGAGCATGGTAGCCGATACCGTGGTGCGGAGCATCGCGTGGATTTCGGGATTGCGCTTGCGGATCTCCGCGGCGGCGGCATTGGCGGTGGCGGGGTCTTCGAGGCGCGGCAGGTAGGGTGCGAGCCAGGCATAATCGGGGAGCTTGGAGATGGCGCCGAAATAGGCGCGGGTGGTGGCATTGAGCTTCACGGGTTGCTCGGCATCGCTGAGGCGGGCGATGGCGCGGGCGAGATGCAGCACGGGGTTATCCTCGCGCGGCAGGGAGCCGTGTCCGGCGGTGCCATGGGCGATCAGTTTGAAGCGTGTAGGGACCTTCTCGGCTGTCTGGATCTGGAAGACGGGGACGCCGGAAGCGGTGGGCAGGATATACGAATACTCGTTGAGGGCAAACTCGGCATCGATCTTGGCCCAGGCGTGCTCCACCATCCAAAGGGCGCCGAGCGAGCCGGCCTCTTCATCGGATTCGGAGAGCAGGATGATGTCGCGGTCGAGCGGGACTCTGCGGCGGTGGAGATCGACCATGACGGCGAGTTCGGCGGCGAGGAGTTGCTTATCGTCCTCGGCGCCGCGGCCGTAGATATAGCCGTCCTTGATCACGGCGGCGAGCGGATCGACGGTCCACTGGGTGCGGTCGGCGGGGACCACGTCGCTGTGGGCGATGAGGAGCAGGGGGCGCAGTTTGCCGGAGCCGCGCAGGCGGGCGACGAAGTTGAGGCGGTCGGGGTGGTCGCCGAGGAGTTCGGCGGGGATGCCTTCCCGGTCGGCAACCTGCTTGAGGTAGCGGGCGACGCGGGATTCGTTGCCGGGAGGATTGGTGGAATCGAGGCGGATGAGATCGGGGAGGTAGCGCGCGGCAAGATCGGCGGCGGTTTCCGAGGGCTGGGCGCAGGCAAGTGCGGCGAAAATCAGGGCGGCGGAGAAGAGGCGCATGGTGAATCTCTAGTTTAGTCCCGGGAGGGAGGAGTGGCGGGTAGGTAGGGGGTAGGGCACGACGATTCGCTCAAGACGACACCGTTGAAAACCTCGTGTTCGGCGATGGGACGTCAGCGCGCTCAACGGTAGGGCAGGCGGTTCCGCCTGCCAATTCCTCGGGCGGGGCTGGTTGGCAGGCGAAAACGTTGGCAGGCGAAAACGCCTGCCCTACTGAGTTTCATGCATTTGCGGCGGGAGGACACGACGATTCGCCAAAGAGGACAGGCCACGAACGACGATGGCCTATCCCACTCTACTTTCCTCGGGTGAGGCCTAGGGCGCGGATGCGTTTGTGGAGGTTGGTGCGCTCCATGCCGAGGGTGCGGGCGGCGCCGGAGACGTTCCAGGCGGATTCTTCCAGGGCGCGCAGGATGTGTTCGCGCTCGGCGGATTCGCGCGCTTCCTGAATGGTGGATTTGGGGCCGGCTTCGCGCTGCACGCGGACTTCGACGGGGATCGCTTCGCGGGTGAGGCGCTCGCCCTGGGTGAGGATGGCCATGCGCTCCACCACGTTGCGGAGTTCGCGGGCGTTGCCGGGCCAGTTGTAGTTCTCCAGCATGGGGAAGACCTGGTCGTCGAAGACCTTGCGCTTGAAATTGTTGCGGGTGCAGAAGTCTTCGAGGAAGTATTCGGCGAGCAGGCGGATATCGTGGGGGCGTTCGCGCAGGGCGGGGACGCGGATGGGGACCACGCTGAGGCGGTAGAAGAGATCCTCCCGGAACTTTTCGGCCGCGACCATGGCGCCGAGATCGCGATTGGTGGCGGAGACCACACGCACGCTGACGCGGATCGTGGCCTCGCCGCCGACGCGCTGGAACTCGCCCTCCTGCAGGACGCGCAGGAGTTTGGCTTGCGAGGCGCCGTGCAGGTCGCCCACTTCGTCGAGGAAGATGGTGCCGCCGTCGGCGAGTTCGAATTTGCCGCGGCGCTGCGCGGTGGCTCCGGTGAAGGAGCCCTTCTCGTGGCCGAAGAGTTCGGTTTCCAGAAGTTCGGTGGGGATGGCGGCGCAGTTCACTTTGACGAAGGGGCCGCTGGCAAAGGGGCTGGCGTTGTGGATGTGCGCGGCCAGCAGTTCCTTGCCAGTGCCGGATTCGCCGATCAGGAGCACGCGGGCATCGCTGCGGGCGGCCATGGAGGCCTGCTCCACGGCGCGCTGCCAGACCGGTGAGGAGCCGATCATCTTGGGAGAGGTTCCAACCAGTTCGCGCAGGCGTTCGTTCTCCTGCTTGAGGGTGGAGTTCTCCATGGCGTGTTTGACGGCCAGGAGCACGCGGTCGCGGCTGAGCGGTTTTTCCAGGAAATCGAAGGCTCCGGCGCGGGTGGCTTCCACCGCGTCGGCGATGGTGCCGTGGCCGGAGATCATGATGGCTGGCCCGGGAGTGGCGTTCTGGCGGATGGCTTTGAGCAGGTCGATGCCGGAGCCATCGGGGAGCTTCATATCGAGGAGATAGGCGTCGGCGCGCCCGGCGTCCGGGTGTTTGGTGAACTCGGCGACGCTGCGGCAGAGATTGACGGCATAGCCCTCGCGCTCCAGAATCATGCGCAGCGAACGGCCGATATTCTCTTCATCGTCAACGATCAGGATGCGTTTGGATGCCATTGGTTGCCACGGGCAGCAGCACGCGGAAGCCTGCGCCGCCCAGTTCTCCTTTCACTACGATGATGTCGCCGCCGTTGAGCAGGGCGCTTTTGCGGGCGATGGAAAGGCCGAGGCCCATGCCGCGTTTCTTGAACGAAATGGTGGGTTGGAAGAGGCTGGAGCGGGCCTGTTCGCTGAGACCGGGGCCGGAATCGTGGACCTCGATGGCGATGCGTCCCTCTTCGGAAGAGGTGACGCCGAGGATCTTGCCGCCCTCACCGGCGGCTTCGGCGGCGTTTTCCAGCAGGTTGGTCAGGATGCCCTTGAGCAGGTCCTGGTCGGCCACTACGGGCAGCGCGATATCGGTCAGCCGGCAATCGTAGGCGACTTCGGGATGGGCGGTCTTGAGGAAAGCGATGCGCTCCTGCAGGAGCGAGTTCACGTCCACGGGCGCGGGCTGCACGGGCGGTTCGGTGGCGAATTGCGAGAAGGCGCGGATGCGGCGCTCCAGGGTTTCGATCTCATCCACTACGATCTGCGTGGCCTGCTCCATGAAGCTGCGGTCGGCATCGTCGTAGCGGACCAGCATCTCCTCCACCGTGAGGCGGATGGGGGTGAGCGAGTTCTTGACCTCGTGGGCCATCTTGCGGGCGAGTGACTGCCAGCTGGCGAGCTGGCGCAGGTACACCAGGCGTTCGGTGCTCTCCTGGAGCTTGCCGGCCATATGATTGAAAGCGACCATGGCGCGGCCGACTTCGTCATCTCGGCGGGCCTGCACGCGCGCATTCAGATTGCCGGCGGCGAGGGCGCCGAGGCCGGCGGTGAGCTCCTGAATGGGGCGGCTGATGCGGTGGGCGAGATAGACCAGCAGGGCGAGCGAGGTGAGCCAGATGCCGGCCGCGAGCAGTACGTAGGTGAGTTTCACGCCGCGGCGCAGGTCGCGCGCATTGGCATCTTCCACGGCGCGGCGGGTCTCCTGAATCTCGCGCTTGATGCGGTCCATGGCCACGTCGCCGAGGCTTTGCGAGTAGGCCCAGATTTCGTCGCCGTGCCGCACCAGGTAATCGAGGCGATTGCCCTCCTGCCCGGTGCGGAGGAAGCGGTCGCCCTCGAGTCCGCCGGAGAAGATCCTGACGGCTTCAGGCCAGGTGGCGCGATCGGCGGGGGTGTATTTCGTGGGCTTTAGCTCGCCGGATTGCGCCTGGTGCTTCAGGTCGTCGCAGGCTCGGTTGTAGAACTCCCGGGCGGTGCGGGTGAGGGATTTGGAGAGGGTATCGAGCCGGGAAGTGGAGGAAGTGTCGATGCTCTCTTCGAGCAGCGAGGTGGTGATCCAGATGGTGGCGGCGAGAGGCGCAAGGGTGGCGAAGAGGAAAATCAGCACCAGTCTGTTGCGGAGGCGGTTCACCCGATTCGCGGCCCGCGGCCCGCGGGGCGTGGCAGGTCGGCCAGCCGTACGCGCGCCTCGAGCGGTCCCCATTGCGTGGTTTCGGTGTTCTTGCGGCTCAACAGTTCGATGAGGCCGGGGATGCTGATTCCGGCGCGGCTATCTTCGGTGAGATCGCGCGGCGTGCCGGTGCGGAGCTGGAAGCGGAGCCAGTAGAAGAGATTGGGCGCGAGGCCGGTGGCACTGAGGGCGAGGCTCTCAACGCACCAGGCCTCGGCGCTGGCGGCGGAGAGTCCTTCGGCCACTCGCGGGGGAGTGCCGGGGGAGTTGCCGAGCAGGGTCACGGAGAATTTCTCCTCCCACAGAGCATAGCTGACCACGAAGCGGCCTTTCAGCTGGCGCAGCAGGAGCGTACGCGATTCATCCAGGAGTTCGAGTTGGGTGACATAGGCCACCACGTCGCCGTCCTTGAGGCGTTCGAGGGGCTTACCATCAAGAAAATGCAGGGACGGGGCGGCGACATGGAGGGTATCGCCATCGAAGGAAACCTTCATCGGTTCGGCTGCGCGGGCGGAGAATAGAGGAGCCGTAAGGCCGGCTAGAAGCCAGCTCCTGCGGCTGATTCTGCTCTCCCGCGCGGGCCGTTCCATCAATAAATCATGCCCATCATGATGATCGGTTCGACGTGTCCGGCCTTGATTGGGAAGGCGACGGCGAGCGAAAAGATCGACTCCTTGATTCCGATACCCACCGAGTGGCGGATGGTGGCGGCCTGCCCGCCTTCCCACACCGCGCCCGCATCGTAGAAGGCCTGGAGAGGCCCATACCGATACTCGACGCTGTTGACGGCCATCCGGTTTCCGCCAATGGGGTCGATGTCGTATTTGTTCCAGCCGCGGAGGAGATACGTGTTACCGGCCACAAAGCGGTCGGAGAGGGGCGCGCGGCCTCCGATGGCGCCGAAATCCACGGTTTCCATCACCTGGTGCTTTCCGTGCGAGACGCGGTAGTGAAGCCCGGCGAGGTGAGAGGTGTACAGAAAATCACTCTGTAACATCCGGGTGGCGGCGCGCAGCGTGTAATTGGCGTAGATCTCCTGGGGGAACTCGCTGTCGGTGGCGCGCTGGTGGTAGTGCAGGCCAGTGATGAAGGCGTTGGAGCCTTCGATATGGGAGGCGGGGTACTGATTTTCCAGGCGTTCGAAGCCAACGCCGACTTCGAGGGTCAGCGGCTTGGCGAGAGTGATGGTGGCCATGGGCTGAAAGTTCTGGCGGCTGCGGTAGGCGCCTGAAGTTTCGCCCGGGTGGGCGGCCAGGGCATCGAGAGTGGCGCGGTTCCACTGCTCGTGATAGTCCTCAAACTGGAACTGGAAGCCCAGGGCGTCCGTGCCCAGGTGTTTGTTCTGATAGGTGGCGGAGATGCCGGCGTAGCGTTCGTTGAGGGTGTCGCCATCGGAAGCAAGGCCGAAGCGGAAGGTGTTTTGATGGACGGTGAAGCCGAGTCCGCCGGCGCCGTTCCACCCCTGATTGGAGTTGTAGACGAATTTGGTGACGGTCGCGTCCACGTTGTAGCTGGAAGGTTTGATCTCGAACTGGACCCGGACGTGATCCGGAACGTCGGCGCGCAACAGGTGATGGGAGACTTCGCGGGCGGAAAACTCCTTCTTGATGCGGGCGGCGAGGTCGTCGAGGATCGAAGGATTGAGCTTCTGCCCAATGAGCGCGACCAAATCGCGGCGCAGGCCAGTGCTGAGGCGGTCGCTTTGTTGATCGGCAACATTGGTGGTCCAGCCCTTTCCGGCCACAAGAACCGTATCGACCGTATAGCGCTTGTTGACGTTCAGGTCGGCGTCTTGGGTTCCGGCGGAGAGCGGGGTTCCGGCGAGGAGCAGGCTGCCAAGCAATAGGCAGCCCAGCCAGGGATATCTCATGACCTGCGTAAAGGCACGCAGTAGGCCAATTCCAACGGATTGAAAACGGGAGGGATAGGTGGCAGCGGATTGTGACTTACGTTCACAGGTGTGGAGTGTGAAGCCGGGTTGAGATGCGCCGCCCGGGCAGGCGAGGCCTAACTTACAGGACCTTCGCCAGCTCGGTAGCAAACGCACTACGGGGCGACTGTTCGCGATTTCTTCCGCCACGTTTCTTGCGGTCGGGTCGCTGTTCGGTACGGATGGCGCCGGGTGCCGCGCTCATGGCAGCTGCGGAGGGCGCAGCTCCACGCGGAGCATCCTTGCCTTTCGGCGGCTGCGCCGGATTGGCGCGTAACAGCCGGTCTTCCAGAGGGGCGCGGTCGAAGCGGCGAATGATGGATTGCATCTCGTCGTTCGTGGGTGCTTCAACAAAAGCGAAGCCCTTGGACTCTTGCGTTTCGTGGTTACGGATCACCTTTACAGCATCAGCCACGAGATCTTCAGCGGCTAGCCATTGCTTAATGTCGTCAGCGGTGACCCAGGTAGGAAGGTTGCCAAGAAATACGGTGAAGCTCATTCAGTTGATTTTGTTACTCCGTTGGTTGGATTTGCGGCACTTCAAGGGGAGGATTCCGATCTGCCATATAAATAGTATCAGAGTGGGTTCAAGGATTGCAAACGATTGATTTTTCGCGCGCTATCCGGTCACGGCGGCGGGTGAGACGGCGCGACAGGCAAGAGACCGCGATCAACAGAGCGCCCCCGCCGAGTGAAAGCAGGGCGGAACTCGGTTCGGGAACCGAGGAATCGTTGACGGAATTCTGGTCTGGAGCGGGCTGGAATCCGTCCAGTTCGAATGCTGCCAGCGGGATTCCCGGCGGATCGGGGCTCTGTAGCGTCACGGGCCCTTGCAATGCGCCTACGGTGAGCGGACCGCCGGTCAGGCTGACCTGCATTTCCTGACGCAAAGTATAGGAGTCAAGGCCCAAAGCGAGGTCCGCCCCGGAATAAGTCAGAACGATTACGGGCGAATCGGCGAAGAGTGCTTCGGAGAGCAGTGGGGAAAGGTGCAGGTAGCCGCTCAGGGTGGAGACGGCGCCTGTATAGCCGGAACCGGTCATGAGGCCATCGCTGAAGGTGCGTGGCCCAGTGAAAGCCGCTGAGGTTGTGCCGTCGGCGGATTGCAGTGTGGCGTCGAAGTTGCCGGCTCCGGCGACGGGGGCGGTCACCAGGGAAAACGAGACATCGGTGGGGTAAATGGACTGCCCAAAAGATAGTGCGTTGCGGGCGAAGTTCCAGCTGATCACCTGAAAAGTGAGGGTATCGCCGTTCTGGAGGATGGTGCTGGTATTGGCGGAAACGTCCAGGATGGTGGCGGCGGGCAACGCTGTGGCCGCAAACAAAGCCGTGGCCGCGAAGCACGCGAAATACGAGCGCCGTCCAAAATACATTCCGCTGTGATTGTAGAAGGCATTTCGGCGCACGAATAGTGTCCTTCGTACTATGCCTGCTCAATATTTTTGCGTACCCCTCTTGGGACTCTATGGTTTCCCGAACGATTTCTATTTCCGCCGGTAGATCACGCTGCCCGCCGTACGGGCGATTTCGCCATAATCCGCCAGCCAGGGCTGCAATTCGGGGAATTGCCCGGGGGAGAGGAGAGGATTGTAGGGGCCAAGACCGTCCACCAGGAAGGTGGGGCGGGCGCGTGCCAGTTCGGCGCGGCGTTCGCGGGATTGGGTGGATTCGACGGGCGTCGATTGGGTGAGATGGCGGTCCGCCGGGACGCCGGTCAGCGGCTGCGAATCCAGGTAGCGGGTGGCGGCGCGGAGGCGTGAGTAGACGTAGATCTCCGGGCGGTAGCCCCAGACGAAGAGCGTGTCACCGGGTTGGGCGGCGGCGCTCAGCAAAGCGGCCGCGGCGCGGCTATCGCGGTCCATGGCGGTGTCGCGTTGCGAGGTGGCGCGGGCGGCCATCGCATAGGGCGGGGTGAAGCGGAGCAGAGGGACGGCCAGGAGCAGCGCGAGGGCGAGCGCGGCTATCCGCGCGCGGGGCTGCGGCGCAGCCTGCAAACCGGCGAAGCCGCGCGCGGCCAGCAGCACCGCGAGCGGAAGCAATTGAAAGTAGTAGCGCGGGAAGAAACGCATTCCGGCGGCGATTCCGGCGAAGGAGAGCAACATCCACAGGCCCCAGCGCCACGCCGAACTTTCGCGGCGATCGCGATAGAGTGCCATGCCCGCGGCGACGATCAGGGCGGAGTGGAAGCCAGCCCAGTTCAGGGTACGCAGCAGGCCGTTGTGCAGGGGCGAACTCACAAAGGTGGTGCCGGCGTAGACGCGTCCCCAGAGCCAGACTTCGTTCCAGTAGGCGGGCAGGGCGCCGGTGGCCCAGAGCCAGGCGGAAACGGAACCGGTGACGGCCAGGAATCCGGCGAGCAGGGCCGCGAGAGAGTTCCAGGCAATGCCCGAGCCGACAAGGCTCCAGCAGGCGCAGACGGCGAGCAGCAGCAGGCCCTTGGGATTGACAGCGAAGGCTACGCCCGCGAGCGCTCCAGCCCACAAGGGGCGGCGCTTCCAGGCCATCCACACGGCTGCGAGGTGCGGCGCCAGCATCAACAGGTCGGCGGCGAGCGGAATCACAGACGAGGGGAAATCGAAGATGAGGAAGAAAGCGAGCAGGCAGGCGGCCCACAGACCCTCCCGCTCGCTCCAGAGGTCGCGCGCGAAGCCGAAGGCGAGCCCACAGCAGAGTAGCGCATAGAGCGCGCCGGTGGTGCGCAGAAGCCATGCCGGATCGCCGAGCGCGGTGTAGAGCAGGGGCGCGAGCGGTGGCTTATCGAACCAGATGTCGCGATAGAGTAAGGCGCCGTAGTGGATCTGCTGCGCGGCGGCGAGCGGCAGCGTCTCTTCGGCCCACAGCACTCCCACGTGGCACAGGCGCGCGGCCAGCAGCAGCGCGAAGAGCAGCGGGAAGAGCAGAGCGGGTTTGAGAATCCGGGTCACGGCGCCAGCTCCCTTCAACTATACGAAGAAGCGGTCCACGGCATGCTTTACCTGGCCGGTGTCCGGTCGAGCAGTTTTTCCAGGGCACGGCGGAAATCCGCGCCGTAGAGAGGGTCGGCCAGGGCAAACGCGACGAAGCTCTCGAAATAGCTGGGGAAGTTGCCGATATCGTAGCGCTTCTCTTCGGGGGTGAGTTTGACGGCCAGCACGCGGCGACCCTCTTCGCACATGAACTGAATGGCGTCGGTGAGTTGAATCTCGCCGCGCTTATCGGGTTGGACGCGGCGGATCATATCGAATACCACGGGGGAGAAGATGTAGCGTCCGGCGATGGCGAGGTTGCTGGGCGCGTCCTGGGGAGCGGGCTTCTCCACCAGATTGACGATGCGGAAGACGTCTTCCGCATCGCCCTCGGGTTCCACGATGCCGTAGTGTAACGTCTCTTCGCTAGGTACCTCTTCGACGGCGATGACGCAGCTGGCGCGTTTGGATTCGAAGACGTCCGCCATGCGGCTGACGGCCTGCGAGACGGCGTTGAGGCCGAGAATGGAATCGCCCAGCGCGACCAGGAAGGGCTTCTCTCCGGCGAAGTTTTCGGCGCAGAGGATAGCGTCCCCGAGTCCGCGCTGCAGGCGCTGGCGGGTGTAGAAGAAGTTGGCTTTGAGCGCGTCGAATTCGAGTTCTTTCAGCAGGTCCTGTTTATTGGATTGAGTCAGCGCGTGGAAGAGTTCGGGATCGTGATCGAAGTGGTTTTCGATGGAGGCCTTGCTGCGGCCGGTGACGAAGAGGATCTGTTCGATGTTGTTGGAAACCAGTTCCTCCACCACATATTGCACGATGGGCTTGCGCGCCACCGGGAGCATCTCCTTGGGTTGCGACTTGGTGGCCGGCAGCAAACGGGTTCCGAGTCCCGCGACGGGTACGACAGCGCTATGAATCACCCTCTGAATATAACAACTGCGTCGGCGGGTGGCCCAGTACCAACGGTGAACTGCTATATTGGGCAAAGAAAAAGCGAATGGAGGACATTCAACAACAGCTCGCGGCGTTACGGCAGCGGATTGCGCGGGTGGACCGCAAGTATGCGGAGTTACCGCCAACGCCGCCTCCGCCATTGCGCCCGAACGCCGGGTTCATCGAGGAGTTGATCGCGGGGGAGGTGGTAGAGACGCCGCTGGGACGCCACTTCGAGACGGAGAAGTTGTGGGAATCGCACCGGCGCCATGGCAGTGTCTATGTGGGCGATTTGGCGGAACTTCCGGCGGACCTGCTGGAACCGCTTTCCGCCGGGACCATCGTGGATGCGCCGCCCACGCGCTGGGCGTTTCTGGATACCGAGACGACGGGACTTGCCGGGGGTACCGGCACCTATGCGTTTCTGATCGGGGTGGGCTCGATCGATTCCGAGGGCTTCCGGCTGCGCCAGTTTTTCATGCGCGATTACGGCGAAGAGGCGTCCATGATGCTGCGGCTCACGGAGTATCTGGCGCGCTTCGACGTGCTGATCACGTATAACGGCAAGAGCTACGATCAGCCGCTGTTGGAGACGCGCTTCCGCATGTGCCGCGCGCGCCACCCCTTCGACCGCATGCAGCACCTGGACTTGCTCTTCGGGGCGCGGCGATTGTGGAAGCTGCGCCTGGAAAGCTGCCGGCTGGTGGATCTGGAGAACCGCATCCTCGGGGTGGAGCGGCAGGGCGATCTGCCCGGGGAGATGATCCCGTATGTGTACTTCGATTTTCTGCGCAGCCAGAAGGCGTTTGAGGTGGTGCCGATCTTTCACCACAACGCGCTGGATATTCTCTCTCTGGCCTGCCTGACGGCGATTGTGCCGGCGGCGTTCCGCGCTCCGGAGAAACTGGCGGTGGGGCATGGCGCGGACCTGATCGGGGTGGCGCGGTGGCTGCTTCAATCTGACCGGGACGAGGAGGCGCTGGGGCTCTTGCGGCGCGCGATCGGAATGGGTCTGCCGGACGAACTGCTGTTCCGCACGATGTGGGACGCGGCGGCGATCGAGCGGCGGTTGGGACGGTACGACGCGGCGCTGGGACTGGTGACGGAACTGACGGAGTCGCGCAATCCCTACCGGGTGCGGGCGCTGGAAGAGATCGCGAAGCACTACGAGCACCGGGAAAAGAACGTGGTGATGGCGCTGGAGATGACGCTGCAGGCGCTGGCGTTGCAGGATACGCCGGAGTTGCGGAAGCGCGAGGCACGGTTGAAGGCGCGGGGACAGAAGCGGGCGGCGACGCTGGAAAGGCGAGATTAGTCTGGACAGGCCGGAAGGCCTGTCCTACTTCACTTCGACTTTGACGTGCTCTTCGTCTTTACCGCCGCCGGCGCCGAGGGCGCGGACGGTGTAGGTCTTCGATTGGTAGGGCTGATCCGTGGCGCAGCCTTTGGGTCCGCTGCCGCGGT
>CAIRBY010000514.1 GCA_903876865.1 uncultured Acidobacteriia bacterium | reverse complement strand
CATGAAGGTCCATGAGGCGTATGACGCGAAGGGACATCCTGTTGGGGCTGGGCACGGCCGCGGTTACGGTAGGGGCCGCGCACGCCGAAGCCGGCGGCCCGTTGCTCGTGCCCATCCACCGCGTGCTCGACTCCCGCGCCCGCTGCTCGCCGGCCGAGTGGCGGCATTTCTGGGGCAGCCTCTGGCCCGAAGCCTACGGCAATTTCAGCCGGGGCGGACTGCAACTCCAGTGCACCGACAGCAAAGGCGAGATCAAACGGTCCCCGGCCGGCCGGCCAATCTTCGTAGGGCTGCAGCCGGGCGTGCTGAATCTGGTGCTCACGGACCACCTTCCCCAGAATTGGGATCGCGGCCGCTCCGGCGCGGGGGTTACGACCCGTTACGATGGCTACCACATCTGCCTGATCGCCATCACAGAAGCGCACGGCAACCAGGTCCCCTACTTATCGGTGAATACCTGCGTCCACGAGTTGCTCCACGCGTTGTTGGGCGACGTTTTCGTGAAACGGGAGACCTGGTACCAGGCGGGATGGCGGGAGACCCGGGCGGACTGGTACGCCACGCGATTGTGGCTGTTTGGCGACGGCGCCACACTGCGCGGCCTTGCGTCAGACTACCTGAGGCGCCTGCGGGGGGCGGCGTAGTCCCCGATTGGACATATGGCCCTAGGTTTGCTAAGGTATTAATATAATTGTGGTACAACTGCCCGAACATTCCATCCATTCCACGCCGGCAAATCATACCTCCAGCAATCCATCCGAGGAGTAAACCTTAGGAAATCTATGGCTTCCAACACGTATTCCCAGGGCGCCCAAGTCGAGCATCTGAAGTTCGGTCTAGGAACGGTCCTCTCGTACAGCGAAGAGCGAGTCGTGATCAAATTCGACGATCATGGCGAAAAGAAATTCGTCACCAGCCTGGTGATGACCAGTTTGAAAAAGAGCGACCGGCAAGCTCCGGTTGAGAAAAAAGGCACACGCAAGAAAAAGGTAGTCGCGCCCGCCGCAGTTTAGCCAGCGACATTTCGAGGAAACATTCGTTGAACGCACGTCAGAAACGGTTATTCGAAGAAGCCCGGAAACGTAATCCGGACCTGAAGATGCCCAGCGACAATCAGCCCACGGGCGAATTGTCGGATGCCGACCTCGCCTTGATCAAGCAGGGAGTCGGTGACAAGAGCAGCCGGCCGGCAACGCCGGCGGCAGCCACGGGGGACGCCACCGGCGAAGCGCCGTCTGGTGAACAGAGTGGCAGCGTAGTCACGTATTTCGAAGCCAAGGGCTTCGGATTTCTGCGGCCAGACGATGGCGGCCGGGATATCTTCTTCCACGTTTCGCGTCTGGCCGAGGGCCTGGCGACGGATCTGCGCCCCGGCGCGCGCGTGCTCTACGAACTCGGAATGGACCGGACCGGCAAGATGGCTGCCAGCAGCCTGCGTATCCCGCCGCCCGCAGCCCCAGCCGAATAACATATAATGGGAAGACCGCACCGGTTCAGTACATAGCCCCGTACAGCAAACGCCCAACGGGTCCGGTCTTTTTTCATGTTCGACAACCTATCAGACAAACTGCAGCGGGTTTTCAAAAACCTGCGCGGCGAAGGCAAACTCTCGGCTGAGAACATGGAAGCCGCTTTGCGTGAAATCCGCATGGCGCTTCTGGAAGCCGACGTTCACTTCAAAGTCGTCAAGCAACTCATCGAGAACATCAAGGTCAAAGCGGTCGGCGAAGAAGTGCTCGGCGCGCTTTCCCCCTCGCAACAGGTCATCAAGATCGTTCATGAAGAGCTGATCAAGATCCTGGGCAGCCACGAATCCAAACTCCGCTACGCCAACGACCCTCCCAGCGTATTCCTGATTGTCGGCCTGCAGGGCTCCGGTAAGACCACCTCCACCGGGAAACTGGCGCGCTGGCTCTCTAAGAACGGGCACCGTCCGATGGTGGTTTCGGTCGACGTGTACCGTCCGGCGGCTCGCGAACAACTGAAAGTCGTAGCGCGGGATGTCGGGCAACCGATCTACGAAGGCGTACCCGGAGAGACGGCGCCGCTCGATCTGGCGCGGTCCGCGAGGCGCGAAGCCACCAATACCGGTCGCGATGTACTGCTGGTGGATACGGCAGGGCGACTGCACATTGATGACGACCTGATGGTCGAACTCCAGCAGCTCAAAGATCAGCTCAACCCGGTGGAAATCCTCTTCGTGGCGGACGCCATGACGGGGCAGGACGCGGTCAAATCGGCCGACGAGTTCCACAAACGGCTGGGAATCACGGGCGTCATCCTCACCAAAATGGATGGCGATGCGCGCGGGGGCGGCGCACTTTCGATCCGCCACGTGACCGGACAACCGTTGAAATTTGTCGGCGTCGGCGAAAAGCTGGACGCGCTCGAACCCTTCCACCCGGACCGTGCGGCGAACCGCATCCTGGGCATGGGCGATATTCTCAGCTTTATCGAGAAGGCCGAACAGGCCATCGATAAGAAATCCGCCGTGGAAATGCAGCGGAAGTTGATGGAAAACGACTTTTCGCTGGAAGATTTCCGCAATCAGTTGAAGCAGCTACGCAAGCTCGGCCCCCTGGAATCGCTCTTGGGGATGATGCCGAATGTGGGCGTTCTCAAGCAGTTGAAGGACGTCAAAGTAGATGAAAAAGAGATCAATCGTGTGGTGGCCATCATCGATTCGATGACCCCGCGCGAACGGGATAATCACATGATTATCAACGGAAGCCGACGCCGCCGGATTGCCCGGGGCAGCGGCACTTCCGTGCAGGACGTCAACCAGTTGCTGAAGCAGTACGCGGAGGCCAGGAAGATGATGAAGACATTCTCTGGTGGCTTCATGGGCAAAAAGCTCGGTAAGATGAAGTTGCCCGGGGGATTTCCATTCGGTAATCTGCCTTCGTAGATTTTTTAGTCGTAGACTTTTGGCCGTAGATTTTTGGACGTAAACTTTTGGAAAGGTCCGGGTGCGATCTGTGATCCGCCCCACAATGGAGTACAAATGCTGATGATTCGTCTGGCGCGCTTTGGCGCCAAAAAGAAGCCGTTCTACCGTATTGTCGTGATCGAAAAGGAACGCGCCCGCAATGGCCGCAACCTGGAAGTGGTAGGGCACTACAATCCCCTGACCGATCCGCCCACCGTCGACCTGAAGTACGACCGTGTGGACTATTGGACCAAGAGCGGCGCGCAGCTCTCCGACACCGTGAAGCGCCTGGTCGAAAAGAATCCTGCCGTACAACCGGTAGCCTAAGACCGGCTTCGAGCGTAAGAAAGCGCACTCCCGCCGGGGCCAATCAGTCCCGGCGGGCGTGCTTCGTTCAGTTACCATGAAGTCTGGGGAGGCGGGGTGATGAAACAACTCGTTGAAGATATCGCGAAAGCTCTGGTAGACATCCCGGATGAAGTCGTGGTCCGGGAAGTGGAGGGCGAACAGGTCACCGTGCTGGAACTGCGCGTTG
>CAIRBY010000513.1 GCA_903876865.1 uncultured Acidobacteriia bacterium | reverse complement strand
GTCAATTGCATCGCTCCCAGCAGCGCCGGAATCAGGATCGGAAAATTCAAAATCGGCAGCATCACTTCGCGCAGGCGGATGTTGACCGTGAGCGCGCTGAAGATGGTGCCCGTGACCGTCATGGCCCACGTACCCAGCATGACCACCAGCATCAGGGGCCAGAACTGCTTGGTCCAGTTCACGTTGTAGAAGACGCCGAACAGCGGCAGCGCGATCAGTTCCACCGCCATCACCAGCACAAAATTCGCGAACGCCTTTCCCAGAAACAGCGCCGAGCCGGGGACGGGTGCCGAGATCAGCGCGTCCAGGCAATCGTTGCCCAGTTCGCGGGCGAAGCTGCGGTTCAACAGCAGCGTGCCGGCGAAGGCGAAGACGATCCAGAGCAGGCCGCCGGAAATTTCCCGCGTGGTCTCTTCACTCGGGTCGAAGGCAAAGCTGAAGAGCAGTAGCACCACCAGCGCGAAAGAGAGCGACGCGTTGATGGCTTCCTTGGTGCGCAATTCGGCGCGCAGATCCTTGCCGAAAATCACCATGACCTGTCGCAGATAGGCCATCACGCTTCACCGTAGTGGCGATACACCCAGCCGGGGTCGTTCACCATTTCCTGCGTGCATTCGCCGTGAAACGCCACCTGCCCGCGATGCAGCAGGCCCACATGCGTGGCCAGTTGCAGGGCTTCACGCAACTGATGCGTGGACATCACAATCGTCTTGCCCTCTGCCAGCGCTTCAGAGAGCAGCCGCTGCAATACGGCGATGGCCTTGTCGTCAAGCGCCGTGAAGGGCTCATCGAGCAGCAGCACTTTGGGCTCGTGCAGGAAGGCGCGCGCCACCGCCAGGCGCTGCCTCATGCCGCGGGAAAATTCACGCACCAGGCCGTCTTTCACGCGCTCCAGGCCGGTGCGTTCGAGCCAGTGCAGGGCGGCTTTCCGCGGATCGGCCAAGCCGTAAAGCCGGCCGAAGAGGCTCAGGTTTTCCAGCGCGGAAAGTTCGTCGTACACGCTGATGCCGTGGCCGATGTAGCCCATCACGCGGCGCGTTTCGGTCTCGCGCGGCGCGTTGCCGAAGATCTGAATCGTCCCCTTGCCGGGCCGGGAAAAGCCGGCGATGGTGCGCAGCAGTGTGGTCTTACCTGCGCCGTTGCGGCCAATCAGCGCCAGGCACGAACCGGGCGCGGCGTGCAGTTGCACGTTTTTCAACGCAGGGTAGTCGCCGTAAAACTTCCAGACTCCGGTGACGTCAACCGCATTCATGCCTGCGGGCCCTTCGCACGATACAGCAGGACGAAGCCGAGCGCGAGAATGCCAAGCGCGGCGCAGAGAATCGGCACCACCTTGCTGTTGATGCGCGGCATGATCTGTTCGATGCGCGGCCCTTCCTCGCTCGCAGGCTGATCCGCGCCCGCGCCGGCATCGGCGGGAGCGGGAGCCACTGCACCCGTCAACTGCACCTTATAGACGTTGGCGGTGAGGCCATAGATGTGGGCCTGCGTGCGCGGTTCGGCGCCCAGATCGTTGAGGTTCTCACCCTTCAGCGCAACCCCGTTGGGCACGATCAGGTACGTGTTCTCGTCCTGCGTCACGATCTTGCCCGCGTAATCCGCGCCTGCGATGTAAGGCACGGTGTAGGTCACGTCGAAGCGCGTCTCGCCGGGCTTGATGGCGAAATCGGCGGCGAACACGTCGGATCGGTTGGTCTTGAGAATCGGCGTGCCCAGCGCCATGCCGCCGGGCGCGGTGGCCTTGACATCGGGCTTGGAAGCGCCGCCGGGAATGAAGAATTTCAACGTGCCCTTCTCCGGATCGTTCCACGCGGTCTTGCCGTCGTTCGTGAACAGGAACGTCTCGCTCACGCCCAACTGTCCGGCAGTGGGTTCGAAGAGCAGCATATGCTTGGAGACTTTGGCCGCGCCCGGTTGCAGGGAGGCGTTATAGACCTCGAGCGCGAGACCGGTGGTGGGCTGTCCCGGAGGCAGCATGTGATTGTAGGTGACGCCGTCGAACGCGGTGCGGATCAGGTGCGGACCCTGCACGGCTTGATTGATCGTGAATGCGCCCTGCGCATCGCTCTTGGCCTGATCGATCAGTTCCAGACCGGTCGCGGTGCCGAGCTTGTAAAGCGCCACCGTGGCGCCGGCCTGCGGCTTGCCGGTGGATTGATTGGTAACCGTGCCGGTGATGGCCGCGTGAGCGGCGGCGGCCAGCAGCAACAGTGCGAGAGACTTCATACCTGAACCGCTTTCATGGGCTTGCCGCACTCGCCGCAGAATTTAAGATCGACCTCGAACTTCGCCTTGCAATGTGGGCAGACACGCGGATCGGCGGCTGTTGCCTGCTTGGGCTCCTGCTTCGCTTCGGCCTTCGCCCGCGCCGCGGGCTTGGGAGCGGCCACGCCGAGTTCCAACCTGACCCGATCCACTTCCGCCAGGACCGCCGCCAGTTCCTTCTGCAGGTCGATCTTGGTCTGCGCGTAATCCTGATCGCTGAGTTTGCCGAGCCGGTACTCGAATTGCAGATCGCGCAGGTTTTCGTAGATCGCGGCCTTGCGCTCGTCGAGGTGCGCAAAAGGCGAAACCGGTTCGGGAAGCGGGAGGTCTTTGGGCCGAACCCCAAGGACGAAGACGATGACGACGATCGCTAGAACGGAGGTGAGGGCAATAATCACGACGTCTTTAATCCTTCAAATCCAGGTTGGCGGATTCCTTCTCAATCTGATCTCTGTACTTGGCCAGCATCGGGTCGTCCGGTTCGGCGGCGCCGAGTTCCGTCATCGGCCGCGGCTTGTAAACACGCCGCAGGAACAACAGAATCACCGCCAGCCCGATTCCCGCGGTGGCGTAGGGAACGATCCAGCCGAAGGCGTTGGGCGGAGCGAGATAGACACCCGCGCCGTAATCGCGCACGAAGGCCGCAATGACCTGCTCGTCGCTCATGCCGATGGCGAGCATCTGCGCGATGCGTTCCTTGGCCGGCTTGGAGAAGTGGCATTCGAGCATGCTGCAGGTGGCCACCGAATCCTTGCAGCCGCACTGGCATTGCAGGCGCGCACCGACGCGGCGCACGTCGAGACTCGGCTTTTCGCTGGCCGTTTGCGCCAGCGCCGCCACGGCGATGAGGAGTGCGAGCAGGCTACTTTTGAACCGTTGCATTGGCTTTCGTATATCCCACCACTTCGGTGCGTGCGTACTGCATTTTGACTTTGCTCGGGACCAGGCACACCAGGGTTCCAAAGATCAGCACCAGGGTGCCGATCCAGATCCAGGAGACGAGCGGAAACACGTAGGCCTGAATCACGGCGCGCTTGTTGTCATCGCTCATGCCGCCGAAATTCAGGTAGAGGTCTTCGTTGAGGCGGGTGCGGATGCCCACTTCGCTGGTGCCCTGTTTGCTGGCCTTGTAGAAGCGCTTCTCGGGTTC
>CAIRBY010000512.1 GCA_903876865.1 uncultured Acidobacteriia bacterium | reverse complement strand
TGAAAATGCTGGAAAATCGATTCAAGGCGACACCTTCGACTGGTTAATTGCGTTCTTCTCAGGGAACCGCTATTAATCAGTATCGGAGGGGTCGCCCCTTTTCAAAAAACTAATTTGGACAAGTGTGGCCGGGAGGCCTGTCCTACGGGGTTAGGCCAACTTCAAGGGTAGCTGGCGGATGCGTTGGCCGGTGGCGGCGAAGATGGCGTTGCAGACGGCGGGGGCGATGCCGGGGGTGCTGGCTTCGCCGGCGCCGCCGGACGGGGCCTCGCTGGGGACAATGTGGACTTCGACGGGAGGCATCTCATCGATGCGGAGCACGTCGTATTGATGGAAGTTGCTCTGCTGGACGCGGCCGTGGTCGATGGTGATGCCGCCTTTGAGGGCGGCGGCCAGGCCGAAGGCGATTCCGCTCTGGATCTGCTGTTCGAGGATGGCGGGGTTGACGATGCGACCGCAATCGACGGCGCAGACCACGCGGTGGATCTTGAGTTTGCCGGCGGTGACGGAGACTTCGGCGACCTGGGCGGTGAAGCTGCCGATGTTGTTGACGAGCGAGACGCCGCGTCCGCGACCGGTAGGTAGCGGTGTGCTCCAACTGGCTTTGGCGGCGGCGAGTTCCAATACGCCGAGCATGCGCGGGGATTTGGCGAGCAGGCGGCGGCGCACGGCGACGGGGTCTTTGCCGCCGAAGGCGGCGAGCTCATCGAGGAAGCTTTCGGCGAAGAAGGTGTTCTGGGAGTAGCCGACGCTGCGCCAATAGCTGACCGGGATGCCGGCTTCGACGGCGTGATAATCGACGAGTATGTGCGGGAAGGCGTAGGCCATATCGGCGAGGCCTTCGACGCTGACGCGGGAGAGGCCATCGCGGAGTCCGCCGAAGGGCGGGCAGGCGACGCGGCTGGTGAGGGCGTGGGGCCAGCCTTCGGGATCGAGCGCGCCGGAGAATTTGGTGTAGGAGGCAGGGCGGTAGTAGTCCTGCTGGAGATCGTCTTCGCGCGACCAGGTGAGTTTGACGGGGGCGGCGAGGGCTTTAGAGACTTCGACGGCTTCGCCGATGTAATCCGACGCGGCGCGCCGGCCGAAGCCGCCACCCATGTAGAGGGTGTGGACGTCCACCTTATCGGCGGGGAGTCCGGTGACGCTCATGGCGATCTGGAGGGCGGCGCTCTGGCCCTGGGTGGAGGCCCAGACGGAGCAGCGGTCGGGCTTCACGTCCGCAGTGCAGTTGAGCGGCTCCATGGGGGCGTGGGCGAGGAAGGGGACCTGGTAGACGGCGTCGATTTTCCTGGCGGCGGATGCGAGGGCGGCAGGTGCGTCGCCATCCTTGCGGGCGACTGCGCCGGCCTGGAGCATCTTCTCCTGAAAGGTCCGGGTGAGCACGGCGCTGCTCATAGCTGCGACGGGGCCTTCGTCCCATTGGATATTGAGGAGGCGGCGTCCCTGGAGGGCGGTCCAGGTGTTATCGGCGGCGACGGCGATGCCGTTGGAGATTTGGACGACGCTTCTGACGCCGGGCAGGGCTTTGGTCTTGGCAGCGTCGAAGGACTTCACTTTTCCGCCGAAGACGGGGCAGCGGGCGACGACGGCGTAGAGCATGCCGGGGAGGCGGACGTCGATGCCGAACTGAGCGGAGCCATCGACCTTCTCGGGGGTGTCGAGGCGCTTGAGGGGCTTGCCGATCAGGCGGTATTGGGACGGGTTCTTGAGCGCGGGGGCGGCGGGCGGAGTGAGTTTGGCGGCGGAGGTGGCGAGGCTGCCGAAGGTCAGTCGCGCGTTGGTGGCGATGTTGACGACGCTGTTGTTTTCGGCGCGGCAGGCGGCGGGGGCAACGTTCCACTGTTGGGCGGCGGCCAGGATGAGTAGTTCGCGGGCGGCGGCGCCGGCCTTGCGGAGGGAATCGTAGGAAGTGCGCACGCTCTGCGAGCCGAAGACGCCCTGCATGCCGCCGAACTCGCGGCTGACGCCGGGGAATTGGGTGCGGACCTTCTTCCAATCGCACTCGAGTTCCTCGGCGAGGAGCATGGAGAGCGAAGTGACGGTGCCCTGGCCCATCTCGGCTTTGTGGATGAAGAGCGTGACGAGATCGTCGGCGCCGATGTGGACGAAGGCGTTGAGCTTGGTGGGGGCAACTGCGGCGGCAGCGGCGTCGCGGGGGGAGAGGGCGAAGCCGAGGCAGAGTCCGGTGGCGGATTGGAGGAAGCCGCGGCGCGAGAGTGTGGTGGGGGCGCTCACTTCGCACCACCTTTGGTCTTGAGGGCAGCGGAGCGGAGATCGGCGGCGAGATGGACGGCGCGGCGGATGGACTGGTAGGTGCCGCAGCGGCAGATGTTGTTGCGCATGGCCTCGTCGATATCGGCGTCGGTGGGGTTGGCGGTTTTGGCGAGGAGGGCGGCGGCGGTCATGATCTGGCCGCTCTGGCAGTAGCCGCACTGGGGGACGTCCTCGGAGATCCACGCCTGTTGGATGGGGTGGCTGCGTTCGGGGGCGAGGCCTTCGATGGTGGTGACGGATTTGGCGGCGACGGCGGAGATGGGGGTTACGCAGGCGCGGACGGGTTGGCCGTTGAGATGGACGGTGCAGGCGCCGCAGAGCGACATGCCGCAGCCGAATTTGGTGCCGGTGAGTCCGAGAGTATCGCGGAGCACCCAGAGCAGCGGCATGGCGGGGGCGACATCGACGGATTGGGATTTCCCATTGAGTGTAAATCTGACAGCGGGCATGAATGGCCCTCCTCTGGTGATTGGTCTGAGTATACAATGCGGCGGGAGGGTTAACTGAAGTGAGTACACTCCGGTGGTGGGGCGGGTGTTAACGGAGAGTGACAGGGGAGGTGTTCCTTTTAGGAACTTGTTGGTTTTGGGGGCTTGGGCGGATGATGCGAGAGATGAGTTGCCTGGAGAGAGATCGAATCATACTGGCTTTTGCGCTGGCGGCGAATGAGCGGAATATCGCGGTTGGCGATTGGGAAGAAGCGGTGAGCGAGCCTTCGCGCACGCAGTTGCACGAGGTGATGCTGGTAGCGGAGAGTAGTTGCCTGAAGTACCGGGAGATGGTGCTGAGTCACTGCCACGAGCACGGGTGCTAGCGGGCGCGTAGCGAAGTTACGCCCCGCTCCGGGGCTGGATTGGGTGGGCGTTCTTCCCACGGTTTGCGCCGTGGGCTACGATCTTGCGCCCTTCGGGCCAGGCACGGTGAGGGCGCTGGTTTAGTGGCCGGTGAGGCGGACGCCGTCGAGTGAGTGGGCGTTGCTGTACCTGGACCAGTTGAAGCCATAGAAGGCTACGAAGGCAAAGCAGACGGCGGGGACGATGAAGCCGCGCGACATATCGGTCTGATCTGCGATGTAGCCCATCAGTTTCGGAACCACCGCACCACCCATAATCGCCATCACGATAAACGCGGACGCCTTCTTGGCACGCGAGCCCAGGCCGAAGATGCCGAGGGCGAAGATGGTGGGGAACATGATCGACATAAAGAAATAGGTCAGGAAGACGCAGATCACGGAGAGCCATCCCAGCTTAAGGAAGATGAGGATGCTGGTAGTGACGTTGGCGACGGCGTACCAGCCGAGGACTTTGTGAGCGGGGAATTTCTTGACGAGTCCGGCGCCGCTGAAGCGTCCGATCAGGAAGAGGATGGAGCCGACGGAAGCGAGGCTGGCGGCGCCGCGATCGCTGAGGATCTGGAGGCCGGCCTTGTTGGTTTCGAGGAGTGAACTGAGCCAGCCGATGGACGTCCACGAGGCCGGGATGGCGGGCGTTTCGGCAGTCATGTAATTGATGAAGAAGCTGAAGATCCCAGCTTGCGCCGCGACATAGAAGAACTGCGCGGCCACGGCCATGACGAAGTGGGGGTGGGTCCAGATAGAGGCGGCGACGCCGGGGGTGGCGTCATCCAGGTGGTAATCGTCTTCGGTTTTGATATCGGGGACGTTGGCGAAGTAGAAGATGGCGGCGATGGCGATGACGACGACGGCGACGCCGACGTAGGGGATGTAGAGGGTCTCGCTGCCGGTGCTGCGTCCGGCGGCATCGCGGGAGTAGAAGAAGGCGCCGCCGACGATGGGTCCGAAGATCCAGCCGACGCCGTTGCAGGATTGGGCGAGATTGATGCGGGTAGCGGCGTAGGTTTTGTTGCCAAGCACGGTGGTGTACGGGTTGGCGATGGTTTCGAGGAAGGTGAGCCCGGTGGCGATGATGCAGACGCCGGCGAGGAAGGCGATGAAGGCGGTGGTGGGGGAGACGGTGCCCTGGTGGACCATGGCGTTGATGTGGGTGGCGGGGATGAACCAGAAGCCGCCGAGGGCGACGATCAACAGTCCGGTGATGATGCCGCCTTTGTAGCCGAGTTTGGTGGCGAGCCAGCCGGCGGGCATCGACATGAGGAAGTAGCCGAGGTAGTGGGCGAACTGGACCCAAGCGGATTGCGACTTGTTCAGGCTGAGCTCCTCCTGAAAGTGCTTATCCATCACGTCAATCATCCCGTTGCAGAAGCCCCAGATGAGGAACAGGGAACTGACCAGGATGAAGGTGAACAGGAGGTTCTTGCCGTCATCGCTCACGAACATGCTCTTC
>CAIRBY010000511.1 GCA_903876865.1 uncultured Acidobacteriia bacterium | reverse complement strand
CTGGTCTCCTGGTAACTGAAATCCGCCAGGAGCAGAGGCGCGGCAACCGCCAGCAAACCGGAACATCGCAGTAACTTCTTCATGTGAGTTATTTTTCCTCCTGAGGAATATCGTAGGCCAGACGGGGTGCGCGGTACAATCGGCATTTGCGGAGGAGGGTACTGTGAGCGACCTTACAATACGCCCGACGGGGAAGTTCATCATCGTGCGGACGGTAGCGGCGGGGGTATTTTTCCTGATTATCGAGATCGTCTGGTATTCGCAGTGGAGGGATCAGGAGGCGCTGCATTTTCTGCCCCTGATTGCGCCGCTGGTCTTTCTTTCTCCGGCGATGAGGGCGCTGCGCCGCCAGTTCACGAAGACGGTGATTGCGGGGGACCGCCTGCGCTATGAGACAGGGACCTTCGCCAAATCGACCCGCACCATCCAGCTTTCGAAACTGCAGGACGTCCGCGTGGACCAGAGCGTGACGCAGCGGATGTTCGGGGTGGGGAACCTCTCGATTGAAACCGCGGGCGAGGCGAGCCGGCTGACGATCTTCGACGTGGACCAACCGCAGGCGCTGGCGGACGAGATCATGAACCGCGCGCAGCACGGCGGAGGGCCGGCATGAGCGGCCGCTTGAACGGCCGCTTGAACGGCCGGTTGAACGGCCGGTTGAACGGGCGCACGGCCCTGGTCACGGGGGCGAGCAAGGGACTGGGACGCGCGATGGCTGTCGCCATGGCTGCGGAAGGCGCGCGCGTGGCGCTGGTCTCCCGGGACGAGGCGCAGTTGAGCGCCGTGGCGGCGGAGATCGCGGCGGCAGGCGGCGCGGCGCAGGTCTTCGTGGCGGATGTGACGCAGGAAGAGCAGGTGCGGCGTCTGGAACGCGAAGTGACCGCGGCGTTCGGGGGGTTGAACATCCTGATCAACAACGCCGGCGTGAACGTGCGCAAGCCGATTGTGGAGTTCACGCTCGAAGAGTGGAATCGCGTGATGGATACGAATGTGACCGCGGCGTTTCTGTTGTGCCGCTCGTTCATTCCGGCCATGACGGGGCAGGGCTACGGGCGCATCCTGAATATGACTTCCATCATGAGCCACGTGTCGCTGCCGGGGCGCGCGGCGTATTCCACCAGCAAGACGGCGTTGCTGGGGTTGACGCGCACGCTGGCGCTGGAACTGGCGGCGGACGGGATCACGGTGAATGGCATTTCGCCGGGACCGTTCGGCACGGAGATGAATCGTCCGCTGATGGAGAATGCGGAGTTGAGCGCGCAGTTCCTGGGCAGTATTCCGCTGGGGCGCTGGGGCAAGGTGGAAGAGATCGGGCAATTGGCAGCGTATCTCTGCTCCGAAGAGGCGGGCTTCATCACGGGCACGGACATTCTGATTGACGGCGGCTGGACGGCGCGGTAGGCGCGCCACGCGCGGCGGCGCGAGGCAGTACAATTTTGATGTGAAACAGCCGGGAGTGAATCGACGCAATTTTCTTCTTACCGCGGGTGCGCTGGCGGGTGTGCCGGCGACGCTCCCGGCTTTGCCTCAGGCCACTGCGATCCGTCCCGCCAATGCGGTGCGCAGCATCCAGCGGCTCTTCACCAGCGAGGCGGAAGACAAGCCCTGGTTCAACGATCGCGAGATGTGGCCGCGGTACCTGGCGATGCTGGCGGAGAACAAGTTCAGCCGCTTCAATTTGAGCTTCGGAATCGGCTACGATTTTCTGCGCGCGGTCACGGACGCCTACTTCCTCTTCTCGTACCCCTTCCTGCTGGATGTGCCGGGCTACAAGGTGCGCGCGGCGAACCTGCCGGACGCGGAGCGGGATCGCAACCTGGAAACGCTGCGGTACATCAGCGAACAGACGGTGGCGGCGGGGCTGGAATTCCAGTTGGGGATCTGGATGCACGGCTACGTGTGGGAGAACAGTCCGAAGCCGAATTACACCATCGAAGGGCTGAACAAAGAAAATCACGGGCCGTATTGCGGGGATGCGATCGCAGCACTGTTGCGGGCGTGCCCGGCGATCCACGGCGTGACGTTGCGGGTGCACGGCGAGAGCGGCGTGGAAGAGGGCAGCTACGCGTTCTGGGGCAAGGTCTTCGACGGCGTGAAGCGGTCCGGGCGCACGGTGGAACTGGATCTGCACGCCAAGGGGATCGACAAGGGAATGATCGATCTGGCGCTGGCCACAGGTATGCCGGTGAAGGTATCGCCGAAGTTCTGGGCGGAGCACATGGGGATGCCGTACCATCAGGCGGATATCCGGGATCAGGAGGTGCCGAAGGCGGGGCACAAGGATAGCGGGCTGATGGCGATGAGCGCGGGGTCGCGCAGTTTCACGCGCTACGGTTATGCCGACCTGCTGCGGGAGGATCGCAAGTTCGAGATCCTGTGGCGCATCTGGCCGGGCACACAGCGGCTGCTGACGTGGGCCGACCCGCTCTTCGCGGCGGGCTATTCGCGCGCGTTTCAATTCGCGGGCTCGTGCGGCGTGGAGGTCATGGAGCCGCTGAGTTTCAAGGGGCGGCGCGGATCGGGGATCGCGAGCACGGGGAGCGGCGGGCGTTGCGGGTATGCGGATGCCTCGCTGAAGCCGCGCTGGGATTGGGAGAAGTACGCGGACACCTACCGGGTATGGGGGCTGAAACTGCACAACCCGGAGGCGCACGTGGTGGTGGACCCTTCGCTCGCGGCGGCGAGCCGGATTCTACCGATCATCACGACGGCGCACCTGCCCTCGGCGGCGAACAACAATTACTGGCCCGAGCTTTATACCAATCAGTCGCTGGTGGAGCCATCCAAGAGCGAGTATGGCGATACGCCGGCGCCGAAGACGTTCGGCAATACGAGCCCGCTGGACCCGCAGCTGTTTTCGCGGATCAACGATTTCGCGGGCGAGTTGTTGCAGGGCGGGCGTAGCGGCAAGTATTCGCCGGTGGAAGTGGCGCAGTGGCTGGAAGATCTGGCCGGCGCGGTGAAGCCGGTGAAATCGCGGCGCGTGGATATCGACGTGGCGATTCAGGCGGGGCTGGGCAGGTTCTTCGCGGCCAAGTTTCGCGCCGGGGTGCTCTACGCGATTCATGAAAAGACGGGTGATCGCACGGCGCTGGAAGAGGCGGTGAAACACTACCGCATCGCACGTGCGGCGTGGGCTGGGCTGGCGGAGCGGGCGAAGGGCGTATACGTGGTGGATCTCACGGTGGGCGAACTGCCGTGGCTGCGCGGGCACTGGCTGGACCGGCTGCCGGCGATCGACGCGGATATCGCTCTGCTGGAGCAGCGGCTGGGAGCGGCGAAGGTCACGGGCGACGCCAAGGTGAAGGCGGCGATTGCGGAGGCCACGGGGCGTCCCCAGCGAGGCGGGCCGGCGATGCGTCACAAGGCGCCCGAGGGCTTCCGGCGCAGGCAGGCGCTGGTGGTGGAGTTGACCGGTCCGGCGGTCGCGTCGGCGCGGCTATACTACCGGCATCTCAATCAGGCGGAGCGGTGGGAATCGGTAGCGATGGAGCGGAAGGGCGCGGCGTATGCGGCGGCGATCCCGGGAGCGTACACGGATTCGGCATACCCGCTGCAATACTACTTTGAACTGAAGGCGGCGGGGGATCAGACCCGGCCGGAAAGTGCGTGGCTGCACCCCGGCTTCCCGGCGGACCTGGTGGGGCAGCCGTACTACGTGGTCGGGTCGCTGGCGGGTTGATTTAGAATTGCGTTGGCCACAGATGAACACAGAGCAACACAGATAAAACGTGCGCCGCAAGGGTGTTGCCCTTAGCTGTGTTCATCCGTGTTCATCAGTGGCTAGCTGTCGGATTTCTTGCGGATCGTGATCGCGAGGCGTTTGATCTTCTGATTGAGCGTGGAGAGCGGTACGTGCAGGCTTTCGGCCGCGTCGGTCTGGCTCCAGCCGCACTTTTCCAGGCGCTCGATGATGGTGCGGCGTTCGAACTCGTTGACGATCTCAAAGAGAGAGGCGTCGGAGGGCAGGGGACTGCCTTCGGCGCGATGGAGGCGGACGCCGTTGGCCTGCAGCAGCGCGTCCGGCAGTACGTCCACCGGGACCAGCGGATCGTTGGCCAGCACCACGGCGCGCTCTACGACATTTTCCAGTTCGCGCACATTACCGGGCCAGTTGTGTTCCATCATTACCTGAATCGCTTCCGGTGCGAATTGCAGGATGCTCTTGCCGGCGGAGTTGAGGAACTTGTCGTTCTCGCGGCAGTAGTAGGTGAAGAAGTGGTTGAGCAGCGGCGGAATGTCTTCCTTGCGGTCGCGGAGGGGCGGCAGCGCGATGTTGATGACATTGAGGCGGTAGTAGAGGTCCTCGCGGAACTTGCCTTCCTTCACGAGTTGGGCGAGATCGGCGTTGGTGGCGGCGAGGATGCGCACATCGACACGCTGCGGTTCGGTGGCGCCGAGCGCGGTGAACTCTTTTTCCTGGATCACGCGCAGTAGTTTGATCTGCGTTTCGGGGCCGAGCGTGCCGATTTCGTCGAAGAAAATGGTGCCGCGGTCGGCGACTTCGAAGTAGCCCTTCTTGGTCTGTATGGCGCTGGTGAAGGCCCCTCTTACGTGGCCGAACAGGGTGGATTCGAGCAGTTCGGGGGGCAGCGAGCCGGAGTTGACGGCCACGAACATCTGGTCCGCGCGCGAGGAGTTGGAGTGGATCGCTTTGGCGACGAGTTCCTTGCCGGTGCCGGTCTCTCCGGTGATGAGAATGGTGGAGCGGCTGCTCGCCACCTGACCGATCAGATCGAGCAGGCGCACCATGCGCTCGCTCTTGCCGATGATGTTGGGGAAGCTGTACCGCTGCTTGAGGGCGCGCTTGAGGTGGGTATTCTCGTACTCGAGCAGGCGCCGCTGGATCATGCGATCGATTTCGATCAGCAGCTTCTCGTTGTCCCAGGGTTTGGAGAAGTAGTCGTTGGCGCCGAGCTTGAGGGCGTCCACGGCCGCTTCCACGGAGCCGTAGGCCGTGATCATGAAGATCGGAGTTTCGGTATCGGTCTGGCGCACATGGCGGAGCACGTCCATGCCGGACATGTCGGGCATCATCAGATCGAGCAGCACCAGATCGTAGGCGGCGGATTCGATCTTCTGAATGCCCTGCGTGCCATTGTGGGCCATCTCGACGGAGTAGCCGCCTTCGAGAGTCAGCAGATCGTAGAGACCCTCGCGGATATCCAGTTCATCGTCGATGACCAGGATCTTGCCCTTGGCCGTGGGAGAAATCGATTGCGGAGCGTTCATTTAAGCAGCGGTGACCGGCTTCCTTGCCGAGCCGGGGACGGCGAGCGGAAGTTCCACCCGGAATGTGGCGCCGCCGCCGCGCCGGTTGGAAACTTCAATGGACCCGCCATGCTCTTGAATAATACCGTATGTCACGGAAAGTCCCAGCCCGGTGCCCTTTTTGGCGCCCTTGGTGGTGAAGAAGGGATCGTAGATGCGGTGCAGATGCTCGGGGGCGATGCCGTGGCCGGTATCGGCGACTTCGATGCGTACGCCGGTGCCCTCGCTCCAGGAGCGGACCTCCAGCCGGCCGCCGGACGTCATGGCGTCGCGGGCGTTGAGAAACAGGTTGAGAAAGACCTGCTGCAGCTTTCCGGCGTTGCCGTGGACCAGCGGCAGGGCGGGGTCCAGTTCGGAATCCACGGCGATGCCCGATTTGGTGAGCTGATGCTCCAGCAGGGAGAGGGTCTCCTGCACCACTTTATTGACGTT
>CAIRBY010000510.1 GCA_903876865.1 uncultured Acidobacteriia bacterium | reverse complement strand
GGCCGGAAGGCCTGTCCTACTTCACTTCGACTTTGACGTGCTCTTCGTCTTTACCGCCGCCGGCGCCGAGGGCGCGGACGGTGTAGGTCTTCGATTGGTAGGGCTGATCCGTGGCGCAGCCTTTGGGTCCGCTGCCGCGGTAGCCGATGGGCGCGATCTCCACTGAGCGCGCATTTTCCACCGTGTAGCAGACGCTGACGAGTTCGCCGGGCCTCACCTGGAGTGCGCTCACGTTGAGATTGACGATCTTGACATGCGCCGCGCCGACGCTAATCTTCAGTTGCCTGGTGACAGGTTTTGCATCCGGGCCAACCGCGGTGAGGGTGTAGGTGGTATCGTGCTCCGGGGCGATTTCGACACAGCGGGTGAGGGCGGCGGAGAGTTCCTTGCGGGGCGGTTCGAGGAAGACCGTGGTGGCATCGGTCACGCCATAACAGAGCAGGGAGGTTTCGCCCTTGGGCACCGGATTCAGGTTGGCATAGAGTTGCGTAATGGTCGCGCCGGCGGGTGCCGGCGCAGGTGCCGCTGCGCGCTTTTCCGGTGCCGAACAGGCGCTCAGCAGCGCCAGCAACACCCATGCCGAGTGCCGCATCTACTGGCCCCGGCCGCCTACCTGCGAGCCCAAACCAGCGTAGGAATCCTTTACTTTGATCACCTTGTCTCCGCTGAAGGTCACGAAGGTGATTTTCCCGGGGGGTATGCCATAGACCCAGTCCTCTATATCGAGGCCGTCTTTGGTTTCGCGCGATTTGTGCTCGGGACGTCCCAGGGTCATGACGACCTGATCGCGATCCATGCCAACCATCACACGCTTCTCTTTAATGGCCTGCTGCGTCTCCGGTGACAGGGTCTCCGAGTATAACTGGGTCACGCTGCGCTTCTCGAAATCCAATACCGGGGCCAGCATTTTCTTGATCTCGGAAGCCTTGATGGGTTCGAGCGGTTTGTGGAAGAGGAGCACGATGGAGGTGCCACCGGGCGCGTTGGTGTCGCTGCCATTGCCGCCAATGGGGGCGGTGTTGCCGCCCATGCCGATCTGCACACCCTGATACCACTTCTTGCCGCCTTTGAAGCCGCCGTTGATCTGGAGGACGAGTTTATCCTCTTCGATTTCGATCTTGGTGATCTGTACCAGATCTCCGGCGCGGGCGGCGGGGCCACTTTCCCGGGCGATCTCGTTCCACTGCTTCTTGTCGTAGCCGCCATTGGCTTCGAATTCGAGGGCCTTCTTGGAGCGCGGCAGCAGCACTTTCACGGTGGCGTATTCCGCCGTCAATCCGCGCGTCAGTTCGACGCGGTCTTCCCAGGTGAGTTTGTTGCCTGCCGGAAACGCGGGCAGAGTCAGGATGGCTAGGAAGGCGAGTTTTCGCATGGCGCACTCTCCGCGGGCGGGTCCGTGAGCGGGGAACGCTGGCGGTGAACCGGCGCCAGGCGGAGGAAGGCGACGAGCGCGACCAGCATCAGTGTAGTCAGGATGCTCGCCTCCGGCCCGTAAGCCCCGCCGCTCCACAAATTACCGGCACTCCACGTCATTTCATACCCCGTCACCTTCATTCTAAGCCCGCTGACGTTGACTCCGAAGAGCGTCAATGTAAAGTTCCAGCCGAAATGCAGGCCGATGGGGAGCCACAAATCGCGGCTGCGCAGGTAGGCATAACCGAAGAGCACGCCGAAGGCCGCGGTATTGAAGGTGCTGAACCAGGAGGCGCCGGGGTTGGAGCCGTGGAGCAGGGCAAAGACCACGCCCACCGGCACCACCGTGGCCCACGGACCCGCAGCGGCCACCAGTTCCTGAAAGCCATAGCCGCGGAAGAGCAGTTCTTCGTGCACGGCGCCGGCCACCAGTACTACACCGACGAACAGGATGGTGCCCACGGTGGGCCGGTCGTTCGGTGTGGACACCAGATGCGCGGCTCCGACCAACAGCGGGGGCCCCAGCACCAACGCGGCGGTGCCGGCGCCGCCTGCGAGGCCGAGCAGCAGGTTCTCGCCGGAGAATTTGTTCAGCCACAGGCCAACTTCGGAGACGCTGCGGTCTTCATAGATGCGGAGCGAAAGCCAGTTGGCGAACCACGCGGAGAAGAGGCCGGCCATGGTCACGCCGGTCAGATATCCGCCCAGCCAGGCGATGGGCGCAGCGAAGACAAAGGCGGTGATGTAGTAAAGCATCACGTAAACGGTTACGTGGATTGCTACCCGCAGCGGATCTCTTCCGGAAGCCACCTCATCAATATAGCGGACGCGAACGCCGCGGCATCTGCAACCGGCACGCAGGGCGGGGCATCCAACAGAATAGATGCTGACTGAAGCTCCGTATCGTCCCCAGCCCAACCAGTGGCCCGACCGGGGGTTATATGCCGCCTGGCTCGGACACACGACTGTGCTGCTGAAGATCGATGGCGTGACCGTTCTCACCGACCCCGTGTTCAGCAAGCGTGCCGGGATTTCGCTGGGTCCGGTGACGCTCGGTCTGAAGCGCCTGGTGGCGCCTGCACTGTCCTTGAGGGACCTGCCGCCGATCGACGTGATTCTGCTCTCGCACGCGCACATGGACCATTTCGACCTGCCGAGCCTGCGGCGGTTGGAGAACGCGCGAACCACCGTGGTAACGGCTTCGAGGACGGCGGATCTGCTGCGGGCGGAGAGGTATGGGGCGGTTCACGAACTGAAGTGGGGAGAACGGGCTCGCGCCGGCAGCCTGGAGGTCCGCGCGTTTCAGGTGAAGCATTGGGGTGCGAGGGTGCAGCGCGATACCTACCGCGGGTACAACGGCTACACGCTGGAAGCGGGGCGCTACCGCGTGTTGTTCGGCGGAGATACGGCCATGACCACAGCGTTCCGGGCGCTGAGGAGCAGCCGTGGCTTCGATCTGGCGCTGATGCCGGTAGGTGCGTACAACCCTTGGATTCACGCGCATTGCAATCCCGAGCAGGCTTGGCAGATGGCTCAGGATGCGGGTGCGGAGTTTTTCCTGCCGGTGCACCACCAGACGTTCGCGCTGAGCCGCGAGCCGTATTACGAGCCTATCGAACGGGTGCAGGAGTCGGCCGGCGCGCACCTGGACCGCGTCGCGGTGACGCGCATCGGTCACGAATTCGCGATGGCGTAGGGCAGGCATCGGTTTGGGGGCAGGGCACTGCTGCGCCTGTAGGATTTGAAACAGCAAAACCTGATTAGCCGACAGGCGACAAAAGGCGATCGCCTGTCCCACTCGCGCTTGGTTCGGGTATGCTGTAATCCATGCGCGCTACGCTTAGTTTCCTCGTCTTCATCGCGGTTTTGGGGGCACAGAACCGGCAGGCTGCCGATCTGGTGCTGCGCAACGGCAAGATCGTGACCATGAACAGCGCGCAACCCGCGGCGCAGGCGCTGGCGGTGCGCGGCGGCAATATCGCGGCGGTGGGGACGGAGGCTGCGATCCGGCCGATGATCGGCCCCAATACCAAGGTCATCGACCTGCATGGCATGACGGCCATCCCGGGTTTCATCGAAGGGCACGGGCACTTCACGGGCGTGGGGGAGTTCCGCATGGGGCTGGACCTGCGCGAAGCGCGCACGTGGGACGAGATTGTGGCGCAGGTGGCACGCGCGGTGGCGCAGGCGAAGCCAGGCGAGTGGATCATCGGGCGCGGCTGGCACCAATCGAAGTGGACCACGCCGCCGGCGGTGAACGTGGAGGGCTTTCCGCTGCACGCCTCGCTGGACAAGGTCTCGCCCAATAATCCGGTGCTGCTGACGCATGCGAGCGGCCACGCTACGTTCGTCAACGGCAAGGCTCTGGAACTGGCGGGAGTGACGGCCGCGACGGCCAATCCCAATGGCGGCGAGATTCTAAAGGACGCGAAGGGCAACCCTACCGGTCTGCTGCGCGAGCGCGCGTCGGGAGTGGTCAGTAAGGCGCGGGCGGAGTACGAGGCGCGGCGGACAGCGGCGGACAGGTTGGCCGAAACCAACAAGGCGATCAAGCTCGCCATCGACGAATCGCTTTCCAAAGGCATCACGACCTTTGAAGATGCGGGCTCCTCTTTCGCCACCGTGGATATTCTGAAGAAGATGGCGGAGGCGCACGAACTTCGCATGCGCATCTGGATGATGCTGCGCGCGCCCAATGAGCAACTTGCTGTCAATCTGGATCGCTACAGGATTCTGGGCGCTGGGGATCAGTTCCTGACCGTCCGCGCCATCAAACGCGCGATCGATGGCGCGCTGGGGCCGCGCGGGGCGTGGCTGCTGGCGCCATACGCCGATAAGCCGGATAGCAGCGGGCTGAATACGGACGACCCGGCCGATATCGCGCGCACGGCGGAACTGGCGATCCAGCATGGCTTTCAGTTGTGCGTGCACGCCATCGGCGACCGCGCCAATCGCGAGACGCTCAACATCTTCGAAGCCGCCTTCAAGGCCCATCCGCAGAGGAAAGACTTGCGCTGGCGGGTGGAGCACGCGCAGCACATCAGCGCCGCGGATATCCCCCGTTTCGGGCAACTGGGCGTGATTGCGGCGATGCAGGGGATTCACTGCACGTCGGATGCTCCCTATGTGCTGCTGCGCCTGGGCGCGCAGCGCGCCGAAGAGGGAGCGTACGTGTGGCAGAAGCTGATGAAATCCGGCGCGATTGTGGGCAACGGGACCGATGCTCCGGTGGAAGACGTAAGTCCGCTGGCCAGTTTCTATGCCAGTGTGAGCCGTAAGTTGAAGGATGGAACGGTCTTTTACCCGGCGCAGCGGATGTCGCGCGAAGAGGCGCTCAAATCCTACACCTGGAACAATGCCTACGCCGCGTTTGAAGATCCGGTGAAAGGTTCGTTACAAACCGGTAAACTGGCCGATATTACGGTGCTTTCGCGCGACATCATGACGATTCCCGAGGACGAGATTCCTGCCACGGACGTGGTTTATACCATTGTCGGCGGCAAGGTGGCGTACGACCGCACGGCGGGGCGGTAAGGCGGAATTCGGAATTTAATCTCTGATTTGCGGGGTTGCCCAGGATACCGCCCTCCTGATATCCTATTGCTTAACCGATCCCTTCATTTCATACAGGAGAAACAATGGCAGTCAAAGTAGGTATTAATGGCTTCGGCCGGATCGGCCGGAACGTGGTTCGTGCGGGCCTGCACAACAAAGACATCGAATTCGTCGCGGTCAACGACCTCACCGACACCAAGACACTGGCGCACCTGCTGAAGTACGATTCCGTGCTCGGCACCCTGCCGGAAACCGTCACCCACGACGCGAACTCCATCACGGTGGGCGGCAAGACGATCAAAGTGTTCGCCACCAAGGATCCGGCGGAACTGGATTGGACCAGCGTCGGCGCCGAAGTCGTGATCGAATCGACCGGCTTCTTCACGGACGGCAAGGACGCCTCCAAGCACCTGAAGGGCTCGGTAAAGAAGGTCATCATCTCGGCTCCGGCCAAGAATGAAGACGTCACCTTGGTTCTGGGCGTCAACAACGAAGCCTACGACGCTTCCAAGCACAACATCATCTCCAATGCGAGCTGCACCACGAACTGCCTCGCGCCCGTAGTCAAAGTCCTTCACCAAACGTTTGGAATCCTGAAGGGCTCCATGACCACGATTCACAGCTACACCAACGATCAGAAGATCCTGGATTTCCCGCACAAAGATCTGCGCCGCGCCCGCGCCGCCGCGATCAACATGATCCCGACCACCACTGGCGCCGCCAAGGCAATCGGCATCGTGATGCCGGAACTCAAGGGCAAGCTGGACGGCTATTCGATGCGCGTTCCTACCCCGGATGTTTCGGTGGTCGATTTCGTCGCGATTCTCGCCAAGAACGCCACCACGGAAGAAGTCAACGCCGCGCTGAAGGCAGCCGCCGAAGGCCCCATGAAGGGCATCCTGGCGTACACGGAAGACCCCGTGGTCTCCAGCGACATGCTGCGCAACCCCAACAGCAGCATCGTGGACGCGCAATTGACCAAGGTGCTGGACGGCAACCTGTTGAAGGTTGTTGCCTGGTACGACAACGAATGGGGCTACTCCAGCCGCGTAATCGATCTGGTTGGCTTCCTCGCTTCCAAAGGCCTGTAATTCCTGGGGGACGGGGCTCTGCTCCGTCCCCTTTTTCCGCAAAATTTCCCTCCAAAATTTACCCTAATTTACGCCCTCTGCAATTACACTTGAGTTTCAAGTGAAATCCCTCCTGTTATTTCTGCTCAGCGCCGGAACTCTGGCCGCCGTCCAGTATGCAGGATCGGTACGCGCAGCCGACCAGTTTATCCCCGGTGCGACGGTCACCGCGCGCCAGGGAGGCGCCAAACTCTCCACCAGTACGGACGAAGCGGGACGTTACTCGCTCGACCTCACTCCCGGAGTATGGGAGATCGAGGTCGAAATTTTCGGTTTCAAGCCGGCGGTGCTGAAAATCGATATCGGCAATGAGCCGGAAGCGACGGAGTGGACTCTGGAAATGCCGCGCCCCGGCGAGGCTACAGGATCCCGATCCACCGCTCCACTCGGCCTTCCTGCACGGCCGGCCACCTCCGCAGCGTCCGCACCGCGCGCTCCGCAGCGTCCCGCGTTTCAGAGCCTGACGGTGCAGGCGACTGACGCCGGGACACAAGCGCTGGCTGCTACCTCCGTGCCGCCTCCGGCTGCCGATGCCGCAAGCGATAGCGATTCATTCGTGGTCACGGGCAGTACCAGTTCGGGGCTGGCCAACGCGGTGGAGAATCAGGCGAAGCGGGACAAGCAGGCGACGCGCGCGACGAATGCCGCCAATGCGCAACTCTCCGCCGGCATGAGCGAGATGGCCGCGCTGACCGCCAGTGCGGGCGCGGGTTCGGATAGCTTCGGCATGGGCGCGTTTGGCGCTCCCGGGCTGCAGCCCGCGGCGAATAACCCTCGCCGGAACGCTCCGGCTCCGGCGGCGAATTCGGCTGCGTTCGGCAATCGGCGCAAGGACCGGCCGACGTACACGGGTTCGGTCGCCTTCACCGCCCGCAACGCCGCGCTCGATGCCAAACCGTTTTCCCTGAACGGGCAGAACGTGCCCAAGAGTTCGTACGGGCAGAACACGATCGCGCTCAATATCGGTGGGCCCATCCGCATTCCGCTGCTCTACAGCGGAGACCGGCTGATGTTCTATTTCACCTACCAGGGGACGCGCGCGCGCAATCCGTATAACGCGCTGAGTAGCATGCCAAGTCTGGCGGAACGAGGCGGCGATTTCTCCAGCGCTGTGGTGGGAAGTACGCCCGTGACGATTTACGACCCTCTCAGCGGTTCGCCGTTTCCCGGCAACCTGATTCCTGTGACCCGCTTCAATCCGGCATCGGCGGGATTGCTGCACTTCTTCCCGCTGCCCACCTACCCGCAACTTTCGGTACAGAACTACCAGGTGGTCACGAATTCCCGCAACAGCAGCGACAATTACGGTTTCCGGGAGAACCTGCCGCTGAGCCGCAAAGATCGCATCAGCGTGAGTTTCAATTACCAGACGCGGACCGGGACTACGCCGACGCTGCTCGGCTTCCGCGATGGCTCCGATGGCAGCGGGCTGAACGCATCGCTCGGGTACAGCCGCAGTTTCGCGCCGCGCTTCAACAGCAACCTGATTTGGAATTTCAGCCGCAGCAGCGGTTACAACACGCCGTACTTCGCATATACCGCGAACGTGGCCGCGGAACTCGGCATCGCCGGGACGACGCAGTTGCCGATTGCCTACGGACCGCCCAATCTCACGTTCACCAACTTCGGTGGGCTCACCGATGGTTCGGCATCCGTCAGCCACAACCAGACCTCGAGCGTGAATGAGAACCTCACGCTGGTTCGGAAGAGGCACAACCTGACCTTCGGCGTGGGCTACCGCCGCCTGCAACAGAACCCCACCAATTACGCCAACGCGCGCGGTTCGTTCAGCTTCAGCGGGCTGCTCACCAGCGGGCTGGACGGCAACGGGAATCCGCTAGCGCACACGGGCTTCGACTTCGCCGATTTTCTGCTCGGCTTTCCGCAATCGAGTTCGCTGCAGTTCGGCGCGAAGAGCAATTACTTCCGCAGCTGGAACCTCAACGGTTTCCTGCAGGACGACTGGCGCATCCGCCCGAATCTCTCGCTCAATATCGGCATCCGCTACGAGTATTTCTCACCGTATACGGAGCTGTTCGGGCGGATGGCGAATCTGGATCTCAACTCCACCATCACTGCCGCAGCGGTGGTCACTCCGGGCCATAACGGTCCGTTTTCCGGCGGCTTACCCACCAGCCTGGTGCGCTCGGATACCAACAACGCCTCTCCCCGATTCGGGTTCGCCTGGAAGCCCTACGGGAAGAAGGCGCTGACGCTACGCGGCGGTTACAGCATCTTCTTCAACGGCTCCGCCTACGGGAGTTTTGCGGCCAGGATGGCGGGGCAGCCGCCGTTCGTGCAGACCGCGTCGCTCACCACCAGTACTGCCAACCGGCTGACGCTGGAGAGCGGCTTCGCCACCTCACCGAGCCAGACGATCACGAACAGCTACGCCATCGACCCGAATTATCGCCTGGGCTACGCGCAGACGTGGACGTTCGCGGCGCAGGGAAACCTGCCGCACAACAGCATCCTCGAACTGGAATATATCGGCACCAAAGGCACGGCGCTGGACATTCTGCGGCAGCCGAACCGGGCAACGCCGGGTTCGCCGCTGACGGCGGATCAGCGGCTGCAAATCGGCAACGCCACGGGCTTCTCGCTGGAGACGGCGCAGGGCAGTTCGATCATGCACATGGCGCAGGTGCGGGTGACGCGGCGGCTGACGCGCGGCATCTCTGCCAACGCCACTTACGCCATGCAGAAATCGCTGGATAACGCTTCGAGCTTTGGCAACGGTGGCGGCGCGGTGGCGCAGAACGATCACAACCTTCGCCTGGAGCGCGGACTTTCGAGTTTCGATCAACGGCATCATCTGACGATGAATTATGTTTTCACCTCGCCGGTGGGCGGGGCGCGCGGCTTCCTGCGTGGCAAGGGCTGGCAGCGCAAGGCGCTCGAAGCCTGGACTCTGAACGGCGGCTTCACGGCGACATCCGGGACCCCGCTGACGGCGAAGGTCTCCGGCAACCTGGTCAACACCGGTGGCACGGCCGCATTTGGCAGCGGACGCGCACAGGCCAGCGGATTGCCGATTCAGGGCGGCACCTATTTCAATCTGCTCGCGTTCACCACGCCGCCGCCCGGCGAGTATGGCGACGCGGGGCGCAACACGATCCCGGGGCTGTTCCGCACATCGCTGAACGCGAGTTTTGGCCGCGCTTTCCGTCTGGGCGAAAACAAACGCCAGCTTACGGTTCGGCTGAACGCCAACAACGCGCTCAACCATACTGTGATCACCAATATCGGCACCACCGTCAACTCGGCCACTTACGGACTGGCTACGGCGGCATCGGCAACTCGCTCGGTGTCGCTGACGGCGCGGCTCTCCTTCTGATATGCGCAAGACGCTGGGGCGCATTTTCGTGATTGGGCTCTCTGCACTCATCGCCACGGGTCAGCAGGCGCCTGCTCCGCGGCCCGCCGCACCTGCCGGCGCCGCGAAGATCACGACGTTCAGTGCATCGACAAGTCTGGTGGTGGTGGACGTCACGGCGAAGGACAAATCCGGCAACCCGATCGAAGATCTGAAAGAGGGCGATTTCACGCTGCTCGAAGACGGCAAGCCGCAGAAGATCAGCGTCTTCGAATTCGAGAAGCTCACGATCGATCCCGCGCCTCCTGAGAGGCCCACGCTGGAAGATGCCAACGCGATTCCCGAGGCTCCGGTGAAGACCATCACCGCGGAGGCTCCGGGGCAGGTGCAGTATCACGATAAGCGCCTGATGGTGCTCTTCTTCGACCTCGGCTCCATGGGAATCCCCGAACAGTTGCGGGCGCAGGAATCGGCGTTGAAGTTTCTCGACGAGCAGATCACTACCTCGGACATGGTAGCGATCATGATGTACACGGCGCGCCTGCAGGTGTTGACCGATTTTACGGCGAGCCGCGGCACGCTGCGAGACATCATTCAGGATCTGCCGATCGGGGAGATGGCAGAACTCGCCGAGATGGCGGATAACGGCGATGACGACAATGAAGACAACGGGGCCGCCTTTGTCGCCGATGAGAGCGAGTTCAACATTTTCAATACGGATCGCAAGCTGCAGGCGATTCAGGACGCGGCCAAAAAGCTCTCCGCGCTCCCGGAGAAGAAGGCGCTGATCTATTTCTCCAGTGGCTTGCAGAAGACGGGCGTGGAGAATCACGCGCAGTTGGAAGCCACGATCCTGATGGCTTCGCGATCCAATGTGGCCATCTACCCGATCGACGCGCGGGGCCTGATGGCCGCACCTCCCGGAGGCGGCGCGGGCAAGGGTGCATCGCGCGGCACCGGCATTTACAGCGGCTCGCAGCACAACTCGCAGCGCAACGCCATCAACGATTCACAGGATACGCTGGTTTCGCTCGCGGCCGATACCGGGGGCAAGGCGTTCCTCGATAGCAACGATCTCTCTCTCGGTTTGAAGCAGGCGCAGCAGGAGTACCGCAGCTACTACGTGCTCGGCTATTACACCACCAACACGGCCACGGACGGCAAGTACCGGCACATCGCGGTGAAGCTGAACAATAAACTCACCGGCAAGCTGGAACATCGCGACGGCTACTATGCGGACAAGATCTGGGGCAAGTTCAACGCGCAGGATAAGGAGCAGAAGCTGATGGAGGCGCTCAGCGCGGGAACTCCCATGACGGAGATTCCGTTGGCGCTGGAGGTGGATTACTTCCGCCTGACTCCGAGCGCCTATTTCGTGCCGGTATCGGTAAAAGTCCCGGGGAGCGCGATTTCCATGGCCGATAAGAAGCGCGGCGGTGAGACACAGTTCGATTTCCTGGGCCAGATTCAGGACGAGCGCAAGAACGTGGTGGGCAACGTACGCGATTTCATCAAGGTCAAACTGGACGCGGGCGATGCCGAAAAGCTGGCGCGGCGCAGCTTCCACTATGACGCCGGCTTCACGCTGCCGCCGGGCAAATACCGCATGAAGTTTCTGGTGCGCGAGAATCTGAGCGGCAAGATGGGCACGTTTGACGCACGCTTCATCATTCCGGATCTGACAGCGGATTCCGGCATGCTAAAGACGAGTTCGGTGATCTGGAGCAGCCAACGGGAACCCATCAAAGCAGTGGTGGGGGCGGCGGAGAAGACCAGCAAGAAGGCGGTCGCTTCGAATCCGCTCGTGATCGGCGATCAGAAGGTGGTGCCCAGCATCACTAAGGTGTTTCATCGCGGACAGAGCCTCTTCGTGTCGTTCGACGTGTACGATGCCGCGCCAAACCCCGCCGACCCGCACGCGCGCAAGGTCGCGGTGAGCATGAGCCTGATCGATCAGAAGGGGCAGAAGGCCTTCGAAGCCGGACCCTTGCAGGCGACCGAACTCGCCTCCACGCGTCCCAACACCGTGCCGGTGGAGATGCAGGTGCCGTTGAAGGGGCTCGCGCCCGGGCGGTATATCTGTCAGATCAATGTGATCGATGAGATCGGCCGGAAGTTCGCCTTCCCCCGCACCGCGATGGTCGTACAGTAAGGCTGCTATCCGCTGAGGCCTCGCTCGCATTTGACGGGGTACGATGTGGGCCGCTATGCTGAGCTCTCGCGATGTCCTCCCCGAACCAACCCTCGGCGTATCCGATCTGGCTGACGGCCGGGATCGGGGCGCTGGTGTTTGTCGCCTTCTGCTCAGCCCTGCAGGGCAACCGGAGCGCCGATGCGTATGCGCGTGCCTACGAGGACCCCTACCTGATCAACGCGCAGCCGGAGCGGCTCCGCGCGGTGATGGCGAGTGTTCCGGATCGAGGCGTCATCGGCTATCTGTCCGACCTGGATGTTGGCGCGGTCTCCGGACAAGCCGCTTACTTTGGCGTGATGTTTGCGATGGCGCCGCGACTGGTCACGCGTTCGGCGGATCAGGCGGAGTGGGTGATCGGGAATTTCTCGCGCCCGCTCGACTTCGCCGCCGCCGGAGCTGCGCATCATCTGCAACTGGTCAAGGATTGCGGTAACGGCGTGGTGTTGTTCCGCCGGGGTGCGCAATGATGGCGCTTGCGTCACTGCTGGTCGCAGCCGCGCTCGGGTACTGCGCGGTGCGCCTGTGGCTCCCAGGGGACCGGGGTTCCTCGCCGTGGAAGCATGTTCTCGATGCCGGGCTCGGGATCGGATTGGGGATCGGGCTGACGTCTGTCCTCTATTTCCTTTTGCTGCTGGCGGGATTGGCGAAAGTATCCGTGATTTCCGCCTGCGAAGTGCTGGCGTTGTGCGCTCTAGGTGCAATGTTGTTGAGGCAGCGCCAGGAGGTGCCTCCTGATGTGCCCGCGCTCGCTCCGCCGTTCCGTTGGAGCTGGATTGCGGCACTGGGCCTTGTGGCGATGCTCGCGCTCTTCGTGGCGGGCTTCTCGACCCTGAGTGGCCTGAATCCGCAGGGTGGGTGGGACGCCTTCGCCATCTGGAACCTGCGAGCGCGCTACTTGTTGCAGAGTGAGACCTGGCGTTACGCCGTCACCACGCTGCCAGTGGGCACGCACATGGAGTATCCGCTGCTGCTCTCTTCAGCGGTCGCGCGGGGATGGCAGTATGCCGGCGAAACCAATACGCTGGCGCCGGTCGCAATCGCGTTCCTCTTCCCACTCTCGCTGGTGGGGCTTCTGGTTTCGGCGCTGGCGCTGAAGCGGCGCACGAGCCTTGGGCTGCTCGCCGGCGTAGTGCTGCTGGCGCATCCGGCGTTACTGGATCAGGCAGTTTCGCAATACTCCGATCTGCCCCTAGCCTGTTTTGCCACCGCCGCACTCGCCTTGATTGCGCTGCAGGAAGAGGCTTCCGCAACCCGCTATCTGACGCTTGCCGGCTGCTTCGCTGGACTCGCTACCTGGACGAAGAATGAGGGGTTACTGCTGTTGCTCGCGGTGGCTGCCGGGTTGCTCGCCGAGACGTGGCGGCGTGGCGGTTCCGGGGCCGGACTCCGCCGGTGCGGAGCGTTTCTCGCGGGCGCGCTGCCCGTCCTGCTGCTCACGCTCTGGTTCAAAATGGCAGTGGCGCCGCACGATCCGCTGGCGGGGAACCTCGGCGGGAAGATGGGAGAGACGCTGGCGAATCCGGGCCGCTGGATGCATGTGGCCGGCGGCTTTCTGCAACACGCCTGGGAGTTCGCCCTGCCGCTCGTTTTACTCGCGGCAGTCGCCGCACTGCTGCGGTTGCGCCCTCGCGAGGCCTGCGGTGCGGCAGTCTGGATCAACGCCCCCGGGTTCGCTGTTGCGACCGCGCTTGCGGGTTATGTTTTGATCTTCGTGCTAACGCCCGACGATCTCGATTGGCTGCTTGGCACCGCGCTGGACCGGCTCTACCTGCAACTCTGGCCCGTGCTGGTGCTGGCGGTTTGCCTCAGCATCCGGAGCCCCGAGGAGTGTGGCGTTGGTTTGGTGGGCACTGCAAGGGACCGGAAAGGTTCGAAGGGGCGGTAGGGGTACGGCCGCGTTATCGCTTCACTTTGTGAAGGGGCAACCGCTTCGGAGAGGAGTTGGCAGGCGCTTCCGCCTGCCCTACTGTGCCAGCGAAGTCTGGGACAAGTCGTCTTTGAGTAGCAGCTTGAGCTTTCGCCGCTCGATCAGCGCCCGGTCGTCGCGCAGCAGGAAGTAGTAATCGTAGGGGGCGTCTGGGCTTTCGCGCACCACCGGTTCCATCCACTTCAATTGCCACATCATCCGGTAGAAATTGAGGCTGGGTTCCAGTTCCCAGCTTGTGCCGACACGCACTACTTTCTCTGGAGTGGAGGCGTGTTGGGTGCGCACGCGCTCCATCATATCCCGGGTTGCGGCGGAGAAGGCCCACTCCGCGTAATAGCGCGTGTTGAATTGGGTCGCGAACTGGAACACGAACAGAACCAGCAGCGCGGACGCCCCGATGCCTGCCATACGGGCCGGCCGCGGTCCCTCCAGCGACTTGTGGATCAGGGTGAGGCAGGCGAGCCCCAGCAGCGGAATCCAATAGAGCACGGTGCGCATCTCCGGGTACGGCTTGTCGAACACGTAGCGGCTGACAACGATGAGTGCGAGCACTGCGGGGATCGTGATTCCCAACAGCAGCAGGAAGCGGTCTGCGTCCGGCAATGTGTCGAAACTGCGGCCCCGCGCGCAGCGGGAGATGGTGGCGAGGGTGAAGCCGAGCAGCGCGAGAATCAGAGCGGGTACCAGGACGTAGCTCACGGCGGCAATCAGCAAGTCCGGCGAGACGAGTGCCGCGAGGCCGCGCCAGCCCTGCGCGGAGTGCAACAGCGACGGGGCAACAATGCCTTGAAGAATCGCGAGGAGAGAGGGCGGGCCGAGATAGCCTTCCTCGAAATATACGAGCTTTTGGGGCTGTATCACGATGATGCCGGCCACCAGGAAGGCAGGGGGCGCGAGGTGAATCATGGCCTGCCACGCGCTGCGCCCCCCCATCCCTACTGCGCCATCCCGCGACTTCCGCTTCCGATCCTTCTTAGTCTTGCGATGCGTTTCAAGCTCTGTCGCGAGTGGTTCCGGGGCGGGCTTAGCGAGGAGCCACTCCGTGATCAGTAGAGCGAAAAACGCCGCGAGCAAGGGGATCGCGGGGAAGATCATGATCACGTTGCTACCGATGGAAAGGCCCAGCGCGACACCAGCCTTGTTCAACAGGCGGTCCGGATTTCCGTCATCGCGCTTTGACGAAAGGTAGAGCATCAGCGGGTAGATCGCCCACATCAGGAGTGCGAGGCCGAGGCTGTAGCCGCGGGCGAGGCAGAGATAATCGAGCACAAAGGGGTTGAGTGTCAGGAAGGAAACGCCCAACAGGAACAGAGCGCCCTCCCTGAGCAGGAAGGTGCAGATGCGGTATACGGCGATCAGGTACAGCGCGCTGCCGACCACGCTCGGAAGCCGCAGGGAAAGTTCGGAGAGGCCAAAGACAGTGATCGAAATGCGGCTTAACAGGACCGTGAGTGGATGATGGTTGCCGAATTCGGAGCCGAAAAGTTGCGACCACGGACCTGTTTCGAACCACTCGAACACCAGACCCTCATCATGGCTG
>CAIRBY010000509.1 GCA_903876865.1 uncultured Acidobacteriia bacterium | reverse complement strand
TTTTCGATGCCGACGCGCGCCAGGCGCGTACGCGCATCCAATACGACGTCACGATCTTCGGCCACCAGAATGATCCGCTGCGTCAGCCCGAGCAGGCGCCCGGCCCACGAGGCGAACTGACCGGTGAGGGCGATGTGTACGGAGCCGGGCACGTGCCCGCCGCCGAACTCCAGTGTAGATCGCGTATCCAGCACCAGCACGCCCTCGGCCTGCAGTGCCTGCACCTGCGCCGGCGTCAACGGGTCCGGAACCGGCAGGTCGCCGAGCGGCGTGGGGCCGGAGCGGTTCAACTCCGCGTCCTGCGCGAAGTAGCCGGGACGATCGGGCAGGTCCGCGGTGAGCAGGGTCACGAACTCTTCTTTGGATTTGGCTTGCAGCGCGAAATTGGCGGTGCGCTGCAAGCCGATGGTGGAACTGCGCTCGGCGCTCATCTGCCGCCCGCATAGCGAGCCCGCGCCATGCGCCGGGTAAACCTCGACTGCATCCGGCAGAGTGAGGAGCTTGTTTTGCAGGCTCTCGTAGAGCATACCGGCCAGTTCCTGCGGGGTGAGGTTCGGGGCCAGATCGGGGCGGCCCACATCACCGATGAAGAGGGTGTCGCCGGTCAGCACTAGCGTGGGCTCGGGGGATTTCTCCAGGTCCGTGACCAGAATCGAGATGCTCTCCAGCGTGTGCCCGGGCGTTTCCAGGAAGCGCAGCACGCAATTGCCGAAGCGCAGTTCGTCGCCATCTTTCACGGGGACGTGCGGGAACTTCGCGCCGGACTGCGAACCGAGGTAAATCGACGCGCCGGTCAGCGCCGCGAGTTCGGCGTGGCCGGAGATGAAGTCGGCATGAAGGTGGGTCTCGATCACGTGCTCGATCTTGAGGCCGTGGCGCACCGCGTCTTCAATGTAGATCCCGACGTCGCGCTGCGGATCCACTACCGCGGCGACGCCGCCGGAGCCGATGATATACGACGCGTGGGACAGACAGCCCAGATAGAACTGTTGAAAATACATGGTTCCCCTCGTGCGGACTATTTTGGCTTTGCAATGGACAACTGTCAAGCGCCGGAAATCGCCGCCCGGGAGTGGGGTATCATGCAATATTGGCCCAAACAAACCCTAACTCCCCGCAGATTTCCGGCGGCGCGCGCCGTCATCTGCCCTTGCTGATTCTGCTCTTCGCCGGCAGCGGTTGCGCCGCCCTGATCTACGAAATCGTCTGGTACCAGTTGCTGCAACTGGTGATCGGCTCGAGCGCGGTCTCGCTCGGCGTATTGCTGGCCACCTTCATGGGCGGCCTGTGCCTGGGCAGCCTGCTTTTGCCTCGCCTGAAATTCAGCGGCGAGCACCCCTTGCGCGTCTACGCCAAGCTGGAACTCGGCATCGCCATCTGCGGTGTTCTGGTGCTCTTCCTGATGCCGCTGGTCGATTCCGTCTACACCGCCGCGGTGGGTCACGGCATGCCCGCGATTCTGCTGCGTGCGCTGGTCAGCGGACTCTGCCTGGTGCCGCCCACGTTCCTGATGGGCGCTTCCCTGCCCGCCGCCTCGCGCTGGATCAAAGCGTCGCCGGAAGGGGTGAGCTGGCTCGGACTGCTGTATGGCGCGAACACGGCGGGCGCGGTACTCGGCTGCCTGCTGGCAGGCTTCTACCTGCTGCGCGTCTTCGATCTGGGCACGGCCACGTTCGTCGCCGCCGCTATCAATATCGGCGTGGCGCTATTAAGCTTCTCTCTGGCCAAACGCGAACCGGAGCACGATGCGGTGGATGCCACGGTCCCCGCCATCGCGCGCGGCGCCTGGCCGGTCTACCTCACGATCGCGCTCTCCGGCGCGACCGCGCTCGGCGCCGAAGTCATCTGGACCCGCCTGCTCGGCCTCATGCTGGGCGCCACGGTGTACACGTTTTCCATCATCCTCGCCGTGTTCCTGATCGGACTCGGCGCGGGCAGTACGGGCGGCGCGCACTTCGCCGGCACGTCCCGCAATCCCAAAGCATTGCTCGGCTGGAGCCAGATGCTGCTCGCCGCCGCCATCGCGTGGACGGCCTATCAGCTCTCGCATTCCCTGCCCTATTGGCCCATCAATCCGCTGCTCTCCACCAGCCCCTGGTTCACCTTCCAGATCGATCTGGTGCGCTGCCTGTGGACCATCCTGCCGGCCGCGCTGTTGTGGGGCGCGAGTTTCCCGCTCGCCCTGGCCGCTGCGGCCAGCGAAGAGAGCGACCCCGGCCGGCTGGTGGGCGGCATCTACGCCGCGAATACCGGCGGCGCGATTCTGGGCGCGCTCAGCGCCAGCATGATCCTGGTGCCAGGGATCGGCACCGGAGCGAGCCAGAGCGTCCTGATCGGACTGTGCACGTTGAGCGGCCTGCTGATTCTGGTGCCGCTGCTGCGCCCGTTCCGCCTAATCAACGCGCTCGCGCTCGTCGCCGCCACCGCGGCGGCGGTGCTACTTGTTGGCTCTGTGGCTCCCGTCCCCGGCATGCTGATCGCCTACGGACGCCGCATGATGACCTCGCTCGGACGCTCCAAAGTAATGTACACCGGTGAGGGTATCAACAGCTCCATCGCCATCACGGAGTGGGACGATGGCGCGGTGCAGTTCCACGTCAGCGGCAAGGTGGAAGCCTCCACCGAAAGCTACGATATGCGCCTGCAGCGCATGCTGGGGCACCTGCCGGCGCTGGTGCACAAGGATCCGAAATCGGTACTGATCGTCGGCTTCGGCGCGGGCGTGACCGCGGGGAGTTTCGTGGTGCATCCGGAGATTCAGCGCATCGTGATCTGCGAAATGGAGCCGCTGATTCCGCCCACCGCCACCAAGTATTTCGGACCGCAGAATTATTTCGTGGTCAACGATAAGCGCACACAGGTGATCTATGACGATGCGCGCCACTTCGTGCTGACCACACCGGAGAAGTTCGACATCATCACCAGCGATCCGATTCATCCGTGGGTGAAGGGCAGTGCGACCCTCTATTCGAAAGAGTATTTCGAACTGGTCAAGCAGCACCTCAATCCCGGCGGCGTGATCACGCAGTGGGTGCCGCTGTATGAGAGCGACCCGCAGACGGTGAAGAGCGAAATCGCCACGTTTTTCGACGCCTTCCCGAACGGCACCATCTGGGGCAACGATATCTCCGGCGGCGGCTACGACCTGGTGCTGATGGGGCAGGTGGATCCGGTGAAGATCAATCTGGACACGATGCAGGCGCGACTGGACGATCCGCAGCATGCGCGCGTAGCGGCGAGTATGCGCGAAGTGGGTTTCGCCAACGCGGTGCAACTGCTGGCGACGTATGCCGGACAGGAGCCCGACCTGCGCGGCTGGCTGGCCGGCGCGGAGATCAATCGCGATGGCAACCTGCGCTTGCAGTACATGGCCGGGCTTGCGCTCAACGTCAGCAAAGAGGGCGCGATCTACAGCGAGATGCTGAAATACCGCCGCTTCCCGGAGAACCTCTTCGCGGGCTCCGAAGAGAAGCTTCGCGCGCTCAACTACGCTCTCAATCCAGTGAAGTGAGTGGGCGGGGGGCCAGGCAACGGTTGGTTGTGGCCGGTCGGCGCAATCGGTTTTATCGACTCATACAACGCGGGCCTGCCGCAGCGGCTCCGACTGGAGGAGCGAGGCTACCGCACTTCGCTGCGCGCGCCGTACCGCATATCCAGCACACCAGCCGGAGTGATCACGAAGATCAGGTCGTATTCGGCGTCGCCGATCGCCCACGTCGGGGCTCCCGGTTTGGCACCCGCCTTGGCGCCCAATGCCTGCACGATGGCGGGGACAGTGTTGCTATGCCCCGCAACAACCACCAACCCGCCGTCAATCGCGCGGATCTGCTTCACCAACCCGTCGATATCTTTCGCCGGGAGAACCGTGACCGGGATATGAGTGGTGGTGGTAATCGGCGCCAGCGTCTGCTGTGTGCGCATCACCTCGCTGGCAAACAGGCCCCGGACGGGGGTGCCGGCGGCAGTCCAGGCTTCCACCACGCGGGCCAGCTCCGCCGCACGCATCTTCCCGGCCGGAGTCAGGGGTGGATCCTCGGCAGGCGCCGCCGCCTTTTCCGCGTGACGCACCACAATGATCACCGCCGGCGCGGCGGAAACATGAAAGGGCAACAGGCCGGCGCAGGCGAGCGCCAACAGGAGAACGGTCTTCTTCAACACGGTGCTTACTTCTCGGATTCCGCTTCGGCTTCGGCCGCGGCTTCGGGTCCGGCGGCTTCGGCCTGACTGATCAACTCCTCGGCCTCCATCACCTTTCCGCGCGGCACTTTCACTTCAAAACCGAGCACCGGGTATTGCGCTGCGCCAACCACCATAGCCGGGATATCGTTCGAATCCAGGATTCCGCAGATGGTCTCAGCTTCTACTTCGGCGGTTGGGCCTTCGAAGCTGCAGAGTGTAACCATATCCAGAGCATGGGACGTCAGAACCACGTCCTGATCTCTATCTTGACCGGGATCTTGCGCCATACCTTAAGGATATCGCAGAATGAAGAAAGGAGACCTCCTAAATGCCGGACGAACGCGAGGGAACAGAAGAGAAGCAGGGTCAAGCCACCAGCGATCTCGCGTGGTTTTTGACAGGCGCCCTAGTCGGCGCCGCGGCGGCGATTCTCTTTGCGCCGAAGAGCGGCAAAGACACCCGCCAGTACCTCGCCTCGAAGACCACGGTGGGTCGTGAGGCTGTAGAAAATGCAGGTGCGGATATCGCCGAAGCCGGTCGCGATATGTTCGATCGCGGGCGCAAACTCGTCGATGATGCCGCCGACCTCTTCGAACGCGGCCGAAAGCTCGTTAAGGGCTGATGCCGCAGTTTCCTGAAACGGCGATAGTGGGTGACTTCGAAGTCTCCCTGGTGCGGGACGATACATACTGGTGGGATGGCGGGGCCATGTTCGGCGTGGTGCCGAAGACGCTCTGGAGCCGCAAAACCCAGGTGGACGAGCTGAACCGGATCCCGATGGGCTTCAACTGTTACGTGATCCGAACCGGCGAGCATACCATCCTGATTGAAACCGGCGGCGGGGATAAAATGGACGCGCGTTTCCGCGAGCGCGCCAAACTTCCGCCGGTCCCGGAGACGCTGCCTGTCGCGATTCAACGGCACGGCATCGACCCGGAATCCATCGACATCGTCGTCAACAGCCACTTGCATTGGGATCACTGCAACGGCAATACCGTGATCACGCCCAACGGTGTGATTCCGGCCTTTCCGCGGGCGCACTACTTTGCCAATCGCGGCGAGTGGGAGCACGCCCACGCGCGCCATATGCGCGACAGCGTCGCCTATAACGACGCGAATTACGATCCGCTGATCGAAAGCGGCCGCATGACGCTGATCGAAGACGGACACGAAGTGGCGCCGGGCGTGAAGATGATCAAGGCGCGCGGGCACAATCGCGACATGATGGTGGTCACCGCGGAGAGCCGCGGGCAGACATTCTGCTTTCTCTCCGACATGGTGCCCAGCGTGGCCCACCTGCAACCTACGTGGGTGCCCGGCTTTGACTTATACCCGCTCGATTCGATCGATACGAAGATGGTGTGGCTGACGCGGGCCGTGGAGGGTGGCTGGGTCTGCGGGTTCGCCCACGACCCCGAAATCGCCTTCGCCAAAATCAAATCCGACCCGAAGATAAAATTCGCAATCGAGTAGGACAGGCCGGCAGGCCTGTCCTACTTCCGCTACGCCAGTTTCCAGCCCTTCCGGAAGTTGGGCTTCAAATGCTGATTCGCCGCCGCGTTATTGCTGAACTGCCTCTTCTGCGCGTCCCACTCG
>CAIRBY010000508.1 GCA_903876865.1 uncultured Acidobacteriia bacterium | reverse complement strand
GCACAGATGGACCGCCATGTCCGCGAGGGTTGCCACTCCTGCCGCCGGTTGGCGGACCTGGTCGCACGCATTCAAACCGAAATCGCCGCCGAGCCCGCCGTCCCCGAAGCACTGGTCCGGCGCGCCCAAGCCATCTTCCCCGCGGGCGAATCCGCCCGGGAAGCCTCAGACTGGCTGCGCCTGCCCCGTCTCGCCGCCCAGCTCATCTTCGATAGCTTGGCTTTGCCCTGCCCGGAAGGCGCGCGCGCAGCCGCCGCGGCCGAAGCCCACAAAATCTACCACGCCGGGGATTACGCCATCGATCTGCAGATCGAGCACGCCCCGGAATCCGACGAAATGGCGCTCGTCGGCCAGCTCGCCGATCGCTCCGCGTCGGGGCACCCGGTTTCCGGCGTCTCCGTGCTGCTGACGGCGCGCTCTCGTGTCCTGGCCCGGGCGGAAAGCAACCGCTTCGGTGAATTCTGCCTCGTCGGCAGGAGCGTACAGGGGCTCACCCTCCGCGTTCCGTTAGCCGGTGATGGCAAACAAGTGGTCATCCCCCTGACTGGGATGGTCGAGGAGGGATGATGAGCCAATCCTGGATGTTCAGATCCGCGATCCGCAGTTTCGCCCGCGTAGCCGTGCTCGTTCTCGGCCTCAGCCTGCCCTGCGCCGCCGCGCAGTATATCCTCGAACTCAAAGCCGCCAGTTCCCTCTCTGGCGTCCTCTCCACGTATGGCCTGATGCTGGTCCGCTCGCTGGAACACCCCGGCGGCACTGTCTATCTGGTCAGCACCCTCAACCCCGTGACGCCGCAGTTCTTCAAACAAATCAACGGCGATTCCCGTGTGGCGGAGTTCGAGTCCGATTCGGATATCCACTCCCCGGAGATCCCAGGCGTACTCCCGCCCGTGATCAACACCAGCGTGCTTGCCAGTGCGATCCAGAACACCAGCCAAATGCAGTATTACGGCTCCCAGGTCCGCGGCAGCTATGCGCAGCAGCCCGCCGGCACGCTGATTGAATTGCCCGGCGCGCTGCAAAAATACGCCACCGGCAGCGGCATTGTCGCCGTCATCGATACCGGCATCGATCCCACCCATCCCGCCTTCAAGAACGTGCTGGTTCCCGGCTACGATTTCACCCGCGCGCTCCCCGGCTCGGGTTCCGAACTCGCCGATCTGGCGCAATCCACCGTCGCCATCCTCGACCAATCGACCGTGGCGATCCTCGACTCGAAGAAGTTCGGGCTGCTGCTCAACCAATCGACCGTCGCGATCCTCGATCAATCCACCGTCGCCATTCTGGACACGCTCAACGTGCCCTCCGATTTCGGCCACGGCACCATGGTCGCGGGCCTGATCCATCTGGTGGCCCCCACCGCCGGAATCATGCCCCTCAAGGCCTTCCGCTCGGATGGCTCGGCCAGCCTCTCCGATATTGTCAGCGCCGTCTACTATGCGGTGGATCACCAGGCCAAGGTCATCAACATGAGCTTCAGCTCGCCTCTGGCCTCGACCAGCCTCGCCGCCGCCATTCAGTACGCCACCAGCCACAATGTGATCTGCATCGCCTCCGGCGGCAACGATGGCAAGCGGGAAACCGTCTACCCCGCCGCGATCCCGGGCGTGATCGGCGTGGGCTCCACCACCGCGCTCGATAAGCGCAGCTTCTTCAGCAACTACGGCTACCCCTCGGTGCGCATGGCCGCCCCCGGCGAGGCGCTCATCACCACCTACCCCGGCAACAACTATGCCGGAGTCTGGGGCACATCCTTCAGCGCCGCCCTCACTTCCGGCGCCGTCGCCCTGCTCCTGCAGGTGAAGCCGCACCTCCACAATTCCGACGTCTCGGATTATCTGGAACACGGCCACCATCTCAACATCGATGGCATGGGCGATTCGCGGCTCGACGTGCTCTCCACACTGCTGGCAGCCCTCCTCAACAATTAGGACGGTCATGCGGGCCGCCTGGATCGGAACGGGATTAAAACGAGCGGCCGCTTGCACCCTTACCCGCTTCCGCGGCTTTCGCGGCCTCTGCGGTTTTCAAGGAATGATCCATCCTGCACCACGCCCGAAACGTGCGGCCTCGAAACCCAGTGCTGGTCCGGGCTGACGGACGCCACGATATGCCGGGATTTCTGAGGTTCCGCCGCCGTCCCGGATGCCGTGTCGAGTCTCTCAAATTATGGGTCGAGCCTTTCCCAGAGCTTCCGTTCCAGGGGATGCGGGTCGTTGACGATCCTGCAATCCGTATCGATCTCCATCGTGGCGCGCACCTGAGCGGAGTAGGCCGGCCATTCCGGCTGACCTTTGGCCGCCGGCTTACCGGTTCTCGCGAACGTGCTCCACAGTTCCGCCATGTTGTGCGCAGCCTTCACCGACTCGGGGCGGGAAATCGACATCAGTCCGCCGCCGGCATTCCCACCCTGCTGCCCCGGTCGCTCCACGTTGTAGAACTTGTAGGTAATCTCCATCGCGTGCGGCGTGCCCATCTTGTGCTGTGTCCCTGGGATCAGCGATTCGTTCGCGTGCTTGAATACGTAAAGATAGGCCGGGGCGCCATGCTGTGCAGACTTCCGTTCGGCGATCGTCATTGCGCCAATCCCGATCATGCGCGCCGTGGTGATGGCGATATAAAGGTCCGAGGGTGAAGCATCCGGACGGCTCTTGCGGTAGGCATCGAACACCGCTTCCGCATTCCCGGTGAACTCCTTCGCGAGCCGTTCCTTCAGGGACTCTTCCGTCAGGTTGTAAACCTCCGTGTTCCGCTGCTGGTTGAAGAAAAAGACGGTTTCATCGCGGTTGTAGCCAACCAGAAGGGGCTTTTCCCTGGAGATGGATGGGGCCTCGGGATCGAACGGGTGCCGCGGCAGCACGACCCCGTCCACCACCGGTCCGAACCCTCCGGGACTCGAACCTCCACCCATCCCCTTGCGACCGCCATTCATGCCGAGCGGTCCGCCCCCGCTGCGGCCGAGACCGGTCTGCGCTTGCATCAGTTTGTCTGCGGGAACCTCCAGGAGCTTGCGCCAGTCGCTCTTCTCAAGACCGAGTTGTTTGAGCGTCATCAGCGTGGTCTCGGTCGCTACGTCGCGCGGCATCATGCGAATGCCCGGGCCGCTCTCGATGGATGCCTTGTGAAAATATGGCGCGGCTGATGGCATGGCATACAGGCATGACGTTTTCGCCCCGCCGCCGCTCTCGCCAAAGATCATCACGTTGGCGGGATCACCGCCGAATGCCTCAATGTTCTCCCGGACCCATCTCAGTCCGTCCCGGATGTCCAGTAGGCCCTGATTTCCGGAAGTGGCAAACTCTTCAGCCCCCAGGTCGCCCAGGTAAAGATAACCGAAGAGCCCCAACCGGTGATTGGTGGCGACGACTACGACATCGAAGGTCCGGGCCAGGTTGCCTCCATCCTGGTAGCTCGCGCCGGCCGATCCGGTGGTGAAGCCTCCCCCGTGGCTGTAGAACATCACTGGCCGTTTACGGTTATCGGCCGCCGGCGTCCAGACGTTCAGGAAGAGGCAGTCTTCGTCCTGCGGCGGTTCGTTGCGGCGCTGGCCGGGCTGCCATGAGGGGGCGCCAAAACTCAGGGCGTCGCGGACTCCTTGCCACGGCTTGAGCGCGGGCGCCGCCTGGAATCGGTTCGCGCCGGAGACCGGACCGCCATACGGGATCCCCTTGAAGGTGGTCAGATTGCCGGTCCTGGCGCCGCGAAGGCGTCCGTAGGCCGTTTTCAATTCCACGTACTCCACCTCCGCGGCTTGGGCGAACGCCCGCCTGCCGAGGGTAGCGGAACCCGTCAGAGCCAACGGTACCGCGCCAAGAATGTCCCGCCTGGAAATGCCCATGCTGTTCTCCTGTCCGGTGTATTGCGGTCCTGCGGATTCACCCGATTTGCCTGTGAGGCCGGTCGCCGTCGAGAAGATCTTCCCTCGGGCCAAGCCCGCCTGAATGGCGCTTCGCGCGCCAAAGGAGACCGACGCCGCTCCAATTGTAATAGAAACTCCCACGATCCGAGTTGGCTCTCCCATCCGTCGCCCAAAAGGGGCAGGCCGTGGAAACAATGTGTGGTGGGTTCTTAGAGGATGTGGTGGGGTTTGTGAAGTTGGAGCGGGAGACCAGGATCGAACTGGCGACCAACAGCTTGGAAGGCTGAGACTCTACCACTGAGTTACTCCCGCTCGCCTCCTGTCATTCTACCAAGGGTTGCCCCTCTGCGCCTAATCCCCGTACAGTGGAATTCATATGACCGACTATCCGGTGATCAATGGCCTGATTTTCTGCGGGTTAGGCATCCTCGCCTTCGTGCTCGCCTTCTCCCTGGTGGTGAAACTGGCGCCGCTCGACCTCTGGAAACAGATCGGCGAGGAGAAAAACCTGGCCGCGGGCGTGCTCGCCGGGGCGGTGGCGCTGGGAATCTGCTGGATCATCGCCGCCACCCTCCACTGATTCCACCCGGTCCGGTGGCCCTCCCGTCGATTTCGGTAACCACGGGGGGCGCGCGCGCGTTTACACTGTATATATATGACGATTCGGGGTCTGTCCCTAGGAGTGTGCCTGGGCTTCGTTTGCCTCACGGCCGCCCACGCGCAACAGTACACGATTAATACCATCACCGGCAACGGTACCGCCGGCTATACCGGCGACGCCGGTTCGCCCGTGGGTGCGGAATTGAACGCCCCCAACGCCATGGCGTTCGATGCCAAGGGAAACCTCTATATCGCCGATAGCCAGAACCACCGCATCCGCATGATCTCGGGCGGGACCATCACCACCATCGCAGGCAACGGCACCGCCGGCTATCTCGGCGATCAGGCGGCCGCGACCGCCGCGGAACTGAACCGGCCCAGCGCGCTCGCCTTCGATTCCTCCGGCAACCTGTACATCGCCGATACCGGCAACAACGTCATCCGCAAAATCACCGGCACCACCATCAGCACCTTCGCCGGCACACAGGGGCTCGGCCCTGGCTACGGCGGCGATAACGGCCTGGCCAATGTCGCGATCCTCAGTTCGCCCACGGGCATCGCCTTCGATGCGGCCGGGAACCTGTACATCGCCGATAACGGCAACAATTCCATCCGCAAGGTGGATACCACGGGCGTCATCACCACCTATTTAGGCGCGGGCGCGACGCAGGGCAAACTCGATCATCCCAACGGGATCGCCTTCGATTCCACCGGCGCCCTCTACATCGCAGATTCCAATCACAGCCGCATCGGCAAATGGGTCGCGCCGAACTTCATCAATTTCGCCGGCAACGAAACCGTCGGCTTTGCCGGGGATGGCGG
>CAIRBY010000507.1 GCA_903876865.1 uncultured Acidobacteriia bacterium | reverse complement strand
GGAATGTAGTTCAAAATAACGCCAAGCGACTTCCCCGGGTCGATGGAATCCAAGGCCCTGAGGAGCGCCTTGCGGTTGGTGTGATCGGGCCGGACCACCACCACCACCGCGTCCGCCGCGGCCACGATCAGATCGTAGTCGGCAACGGCCGAAATCGGAGGCGTATCCACGATGATGAAGTCGAAGCTCTCGCGCAGTGAGCGGGCGAGCTTGGTCCAGCGGGGCGAACCCAGTAGTTCCGCGGGATTGTTCCGCGTTGCTCCGGCGGGAAGAATGAAGAGATTCGGATACTGCTGCGCGCGGATCAGAGAGTCTTCCATAGTGCTGGCGCCCGCGAGCAGATCGAGCAGGCCCGGACCCTCCGGCAAGCCGAGTTGCAGATGGATCGTGGAGCGGCGGAAATCTCCGTCCATCAATAGCACACGCGCGCCGGCATTCAGAGAGAGCGCGGCTGCGAGGTTTATCGCGGTGATGCTCTTGCCATCCGCCGAGCCTGCGCTGGAGATTGCGATCAGGCGCGGCTGCCGCGGATGCTGATTGATCTTGGTGCGGATGATCTTATACTGTTCGCCCGCATACCAGTGATCCTGGTCGAAGGGAAAGAGCGGCGCGGATAAGGATACACGCAACGGCAGCACACGAGCGGTGGCGTGCTCGGCTGCGCCGGCGCCGCCATCCTCCTCGATGGGCGACCGCGATTGGGCAGGCGCGGGTGCAGGCGGCGGGACGGGCGCGTCCTGCCTGGCCCCGGCATCGCTGCTCCCGGCATCGCTGCTCCCGGCCTTGGGGGCGCTCTTGAGATCGACCTGCATGCGCTGCAGTGCTTCAAAAATCTTGCTCATACGGATCCTTTTGCGTGAACCAGTCTCAGCCGGATCGCCCAGCGCGCGATCAGCGGAGGCCGCAGCGTGCAGAAGTCCGGAACCCGGATCGGCCCGCTCATGGAAGTGACGCCATCAGCGTCATCAACGTGGTCAAGGTGTTCGATGGCTTCACGGGCGGCAGGCAGCGGCGCGCTCAGTTGTCCATTGCCCGCGCTGCCATTGGCCGGGGCGAACGTGGGAGAGGCGGGTCTCGCCGGCGTGAGCTGCAAGTCCCGTGCCGCCTCCCGGATGTGGCCCGCGTTGACGGTCCCGCTGCCCTCGGCAAAGGCCTGCAGCAGCGCGCTGTCGCAGACTGCGTTGATGCTGCGGGGATTGCCTTTGGTCACCGCTGCGATTTCATCGACCACGCCATCGGCGAAGGGAAGCCGGTCGCCGCCGCCCGCCTGCCTCCAGCGATACCTCAAATACTGTTCGACTTGCGGGTAGCTGAGCGCTGCGACGGTGAGACGCACGGCCACGCGCTGCTTCAACTGGCGCAGATCGTGGCGATTCAACATGTCGGAGAGTTCGCTCTGCCCGATCAGCAGGATCTGCAGCAGTTTCTCTCCCCCATGATCGAAATTGCCCAACAGCCGGATCTCTTCCAGCAGAGCCGTGCTCAATTTGTGCGCTTCATCCACGATGAGCACGGAGATCTTGCCCTGCTCGTGTCCCGAGAGCAGGAACTGCTGCAGACAGGTGAGCCGTTGCGCTTTGCTTGCGGGCACCTCGGAGATGCCGAAATCCAACAGCACCAGCTCGAGAAAATCATCGATGCTCAGCGTGGGGTGGAAGATCATGCTGGAGCGAACGCCATGTTCCGCCACGGTTTGCAGCGTGCGTGTGAGCAGCGTGGTCTTTCCCGTTCCGGCATCGCCGGTGAGCACTGCCAGGCCCTTGCGATTCAGAATGGTGTAGGTCAATCCGGCGAGGGATTCCAGGTGCTGCTCCGTCTTAAAGAGCACGCGCGCATCCGGCGCCATGTTGAAGGGAGCGTAGTTCAGGCCAAAGAAGGTCCGGTACATATCAGGAGTTCCTCGAAGCCTGCGCCGCACTTGCCGGCGTCACAGCGGGTAGGGGCCAAGCTGCTCCGGATCCGGCGGCTCCAGAAGCGGCGCGGTCTGCGGCGCGTCTACGGAACGTGAATCCGCGCAACGTGGGTCTGCGCAACCAGGATTTCTTTCCCGAACTGCCTCGCGCCTTGCGTTGTTCGATTTCTTCAAAGTGAATCGCCGGCAGGCGGCCCAGAACTACATAGTGGGCCGGCAATTCCCACTCGCCCAGAAACAGTCCCTTGCGCTGCTCGAGCGTAAAAGCCAGGGCCAGGCTGAGGAATAGCGCCGCCAGAATGCCGCCCCCGGCAAATACCGGCCGGTTGGGCTTCAACGGCTTTTCGGGAACACTTGCCGAATCCAGCACGGTGAAGCGCTCCGACTTCTGGCGGCGTTCCATATCGGTGGCCATCGCGGAGGAGAGTTTCTTGTCCAGCAGCGATTTGTAATTGGCCTTGGAGATTTCGTAATCCCGTGTGAGTTGCGCCATCTCCTGTTCGCGGACCGGGAGGGTTTCGATCCGCGCCTGATAGTTATGAATATTGGCGATGACGCGTGTCTGCTCGGCCTTCCGCGATTCGATCTCGTTATTCGCCAGTGTGAGTTGCGTGCGCAGTAGCGTGACCCGCTCTTCCGTGCGCACGAGTTCCGGCGGCAGAGGCATTCTGGCCTGGGTGCCCGTCGCCCGCTGGGCCGGCGTGGACGTTCCCGCCTGGCCGGCAGGGTTCCGCATGGGCGATGCCGACAGGAGTTCGCTCTTCTCCAGTTGGTCCAGGCGGGCCATCACCCGCTTCACTTCCGGATAATCATCCGTGTAGCGCAGCCGCAGGATGTCGAGTCTCTCATGCAGGCTCTCCGACTCGGTCTTTGGCGTGGGCGCCTGCCCGGGGAGCGCCGGTCTTTCAATGAATGGCTCGCCCGGTGTGCGCGTGCTGGCTGCTTCGAAGGCCCGCTGGTGGGTAGCAAGTTCGACCTCCGCGGAAGTCAGTGTGCTTTCCAGCAGGATCTTGGTTTGCTGCGCGCGGTTGATGGCATCGCGGTTGGCCTCTAGTTCCACTTGCAGGCGGGCGAGGTTCCCGGCCAGGGAGTTCTCCTGCTGCGGCAGTTCTCCGCTGTGCTTCAACTTATAGGCGCTCACCGCGGCTTCCAGATTGTCCAGGCCGTTCTTCGCCTGCTGCAATTGCGTCTCGATGAAATCCGAGGTGCCTTCCGCCTGGATTTCACGGGTCTTCATGTTCTCTTCGATATAGAGACTCGCCAACCGGTTGGCGACCTGCGCGACCACGCCCGGATTCTCGCCCTGATAGATGATGCGGAAGGCGCCCGGGCGGTTGACAGCCCAGCCCTTCTCCACCTTTACGCTGATGTCCTTGCGCATCCGGTCGATGATTTCTTCCTCCACCAGCGACTTGCGCTCTTCGCGGTAGAGATCCAGATCGTCGATCACCTTCTTCAGCCGGGTGACGCTGAGGATCTGGGAATTGATGGTCGCCAACCGGTCCTGCAGGTCCGAACTCACCGTGGAGGTGACATATTTATCGGGGATCTTCTGCGAATCCACCAGAATGGCGGCTTCCGCGCTATAGACGGGCGGCAGCTTCCAAACCACGATTCCCACTACCGCGCTGAGGCATAGCCAGAGAACAATGATCAGGGTTTTCCGCTTCCAGAGCATTCTCGCGATCGAGAGCGGTTGTAGCTCGGTTCCGGACGTAGCTTCCTTCGGCGTGGGCATAGAGAAAGCAAGACAGTCTCTGTCAACATCTTGTTGCTGCTTGCGCAATCTCTAATGGCAAGACGGTGGCCAAACCCGGAAGCTATTGCAAGGAAAGAAAGTTAGAGGAAAACCGGAAGGTCCGCGGGGAGTTGTCGCCGAGCTGCGCGGGATTTTGTCCTAAACATTCGAATCATTTCCTTAGGGCGCGCCCCTGGTGGCGGGTTCAGCGGGAGCCCTTGGCTCCGAGAACGATCCTCACGGTGTCGAAGACAATCGCGAGATCGAACAACAGGGACATATTCTTCAGGTAGAAGAGATCGTACTCCAGCTTCCGGCGCGAATCTTCCACGCTGGCGCCATACGGGTATTGAATCTGCGCCCAGCCGGTCAGGCCCGGCCGCACCGAGTGCCGCTCATCATAGTAAGGAATGACCTTGTTCAACTCCTCTACGAAGACCGGACGCTCCGGGCGCGGACCCACGAAACTCATCTCGCCGCGGATGACGTTGACGAATTGCGGCAGTTCATCCAGGCGGAACTGACGGATGAAGCGGCCCACGCGTGTGACGCGGGAATCGCACACGCTGGCCCACTGCGCGCCGTTGGCGGCTTCGGCATCCGTGCGCATGGAGCGGAACTTCAAGACCTGGAATTGGCGTCCCCGGTAACCCACGCGCGTCTGGCGGTAGAGCACCGGCCCGGGCGAATCCAACTTCACCGCCAGCGCGACCAGCGCCATCACCGGGAAAGAGACGATGAGGCCGAGCAGCCCGAACGCGAGATCGACCGTGCGTTTCACTTCCAGCATCAGCCGGGAGCGGTGGAAGCCATCGGAAAAGACGAACCAGCTGGGTTGCACGGTCTCGAGCCAAATGCGCCCGCTGAGCGCCGCCAGAGCCGTGTGCGCATCCTCGACACGCACGCCGGAGACCCGCAGGCGGACCAGCGAGCGGACGGGGAGCATGCCCCGCCGGTTCTCCAGCGCGACCACGATGCGGGAGACATTTTCCGAACTGGCGAAGGCTTCGATATCACCAATGGGGCCTGCCACCGGGTACCCGAGCTCTGTCTCCTGCGTGGCCCCGGCTTCCTGGCCCATCAGCGCCACGATATGGACGTTCAGATCGCTGCGGTTGCGGAATTCGCGCGCCACGGCCACTGCCATGGGGCCGCAACCTAAGATGAGGATGTTCTGCCCCGTGTCCGCGGCGGGCCAGACGCGTTCCAGCACGGAGCGGGTCGCCATGGCGGCCACCCCGATCAGGCCGACCGCGATGAAGAGGACGCCGCGGCCGACAATCAATCCGGGAATCAGGAAATACAGCAGGCCCAGCACACAGCACGCCGAGCCGATCGAGCGGCCGATATCGACGATCCGGTCCTGATAACTCCGCGGCGTATTCAGATCGTAGAGATCGTTGTAATAAAAGCAGACCTGGAAGGTGAGGACCATGGCCACCAGGGGCAAGGCGAAGTAGGGGAATTCGATGTACGCCTGCAGGCTCGAGATATCACTCCAAAAACGCATCGCGGCCGCGCAATAAATGGAGAGCGCGATCAATAGCGCCTCGCCGCCGATCAGGACGATCCGCTTGGGCGATACGTATTGGCTGAAGACTTCAATCATTGGTACAGGTTCCCTGGGGCAATTTTGCTTCCACTCGTCGGATGGCTGCCCGGATGGCTGCGCCGGGTGCCGCCACGCGTGCCCGATGATCGCCAGGACGGGCGGCTCTCCCGGTGCGGAGGGCGCGAGATGTGGCACTTCATCCCAGACTTTCGGTTTTTGTGAGTCGCCGTTCGCTGGAATCGGGGAAGGGAAGGCGGTTTTGAGGATTGGCGCTTGGCGTGCTGCCTGCAACACTTCATGACTCCGACCGACGCTGTGGCGTCGCTAACCGTAGACTCGACCGCACGCCCCCGTCCCAGCGTCGGTCTCACATGGCAGGGCGCCGTGCTCGCCGGCCTGATCGCCTGGCTCTATTGGGAGGTGTGTCTCAAGCTGGTTCAGGACTGGTGGAATTTTGACAGCCTCTCCTATGGCTTCCTGATCCCGCCGCTCGCTCTCTATTTTGCGTGGATGCAGCGCGATGCCGTGCTGGCAATCCCGCAGCGCTCGTCGGCGCGGGGCCTTTCGCTGGTGGCTCTGGCGAGTCTGCTGTACCTGACCGGCAAACTCGGCGCGGAGTTCTTCCTGCAGCGGATCTCGCTGGTCGTCCTGTTGGCCGGCATCACCTGGACCTTCTGGGGGTACGGGCGGATGCGCCGGCTGGCCTTCCCCTTCGTGCTGCTGGCGGCGATGGTGCCGCTGCCCACCATCGTATTCAACCTGATGGCCGCGCCTCTGCAACTCTTCGCCTCCGACGTGGCGGCAAGCGTCTCCCGCGCCTGCGGCATAACCGTCTATCGCGATGGCAACGTCATTCACCTGGCGAATATCTCTTTGGGTGTGGAAGAGGCCTGCAGCGGCCTGAGTTCGCTCACCTCACTGGTGATTGGTTCCCTGCTGCTTGGCCAGTTGCAGTGCGTGCGGCTGCGTACCAGGGTCGCGCTGCTGCTGCTCGCGGTTCCGCTGGCGATTGCGGTCAATGTGGCCCGGGTCTCCGGCACCGCCATTCTGGCCGACTATCACGAGGAATTCGCGATGGGTTTCTACCATTCCTTCTCCGGCTGGCTGGTCTTCGTGGCGGGCCTCGGCGGGCTCTATTTCACCGCGAAGGCGTTGCACAGGATTCTGGACTGATAGGATTCTCGACTATTATGAAGCGTTCCGTACTTCTCTTCGCCACCGTCACCGGCATGCTCGCCACCACCCTGCTGGCTTCCAAACTCGCCGAACGCGGCCAGGTGGATACGCTGCTGCGGCCGCTCTCGACCATGCCGGCCCAACTCGTTGGATGGCGCGCCGATGCCGCCGACGACCGGCTTACCGACCATGTACTTGAAGTGCTGGTCCCGACTGACTATCTTTCGCGGGGCTATCGGAAGGGTGGCAATCACCTCGGGCTCTTCATCGCGTTCTACGCGCAGCAGCGAGCCGGCGAGAATATGCACTCGCCCAAACACTGCCTGCCGGGAAGCGGCTGGGACATCTGGGATTACGGCTCGGTTGCCGTGCCCGTGCAGGGCGCAACCGTGACCGTGAACCGCTACTCCATCCAGAACAACGGCGAGCGGGCGGTGGTGCTGTACTGGTATCAATCGCGAGACCGCGTGATCGCGAGCGAATACGTCGGCAAAGTCCTGCTGGTACGGGACGCCGTCTGGAGCGGTAGAACGTCCGGGAGCCTGGTGCGCATCGTGGTCCCGGACCGCCCCGGCATGGTGGAGGAGGCCGTCGCCTTCGCCTCCGCCGTGATTCCGGAACTGCACGCGCACTTCCGGCCGTAGGGAAGGCAGTCCCACTCCCAAAGAGTCTCCCAGAATCCCGAGAATAGGGAAGCTGGAGATCTGCACACTCCCCACGAATCCGCATCAAGCACTTGATTCTAAGGTTGCTGGGGCACAGTCAGGAGCCTGGACCTAGAAATGCAACACATCATGTTCTCTCGAAAGGAGAATCTCCGCCTGATGCGACAAATGTTGGGTGTACTTGCCATGTCTATGGCACTAGGTTTATTCACGCTTGCCAAAGCAGATATCACGATCTACAATTCCAATCCGACTCCGCTCCCAGCGAGCCTGACCAGCCTGGGATATCAGGCTACGCAAACTGCGGAATTTGGGGAGCTGATTCAGTTCGCCACTACGTATCGCGACCTCAAGTCGGTCACCGTATCGATGGTGAACTGGGCGTACCAGTCCATGCCGGAAAGCGCTGGCTATTCGGATCCCAGTGGCTTCAGCATCCCACTTACGTTGAATCTCTACAGTGTTGACCCGGGCTATCTTGTCGGCGGTTCGCTTGGGACCGTTACGGTAACCGCAACCATCCCTTGGCGTCCTGAGCCGGATCCCAGTTGTGGCGGAACGGCATATAAGGGCAGCGACGGTGTTTGTCACAATGGAGCGCTCTCGCAGGTTACGTTTGATTTCTCAGCTCTGAGGATTACGCTGCCAGACCAGATCATCTTCGGTCTTGCGTATAGCACAGAAACTTGGGGTGCTCATCCGACTGGCGTTACGGGACCATACGATTCGTTGAATTTCGGCCTGAATACGGATGCTCCCTCGGTGGGTAGCAATCCGGCCCCGGGTACCGCGTATTGGAATACATCTACTGCTGCTTGGTATGCGGATAACGGTGATGGGGGTGTTGGTATCTTCCGCCAGGACACGGGATGGGCTCCTTATAACGCAGCCGCGACGTTCACGGCCGCGACTCCGGAACCCGGCTCGATCCTTCTGTTAGGCACGCTGCTTGTCGGCGTCGGAGCGATCGTCCGCAAACGGAAGTCCGCCTAACTACGACCGACTGGCAAGCCGCCAGCCGAACATCCAATAGCCGCATCATGACCCCCGCCGGGTGCCTTCGGGTGCCCGGCGGGGGTTCCTGTTTGAGGCAGCAG
>CAIRBY010000506.1 GCA_903876865.1 uncultured Acidobacteriia bacterium | reverse complement strand
GTTCACCTGCGCGCCGTTCAACGCATCGAAAGCCGCGATGCCAAAGATGTTCGTTACGAGCAAGCCGCCGCCCGACAGCACGTTGTAAGGCGCCAGCAACTCCAGCGTCCGACCCTTGTGTACGAAATTCTGCATGATACTCTCCCGTTGAAATCGATCTCAGGGCGGGCCGAAACCCGCCCCATTCGGTCCCGGAGCGATTACGCTCCGTTGTTGCGCTGCAGGCCGCGGAAGTCGATCGCCGCCGCAGCGAAGTCCAGGCGCGCCTTGATCTCGAAGCCGTCGACGTCGAAGCCCTGGCGGGTTTCGATATAGATCCCGTCCTGCCCTTCGAGGAAGCAGAACTCAATAGTGTCGACCAGCCCCGGCGTGGTGGCGAGATACCAGGCGGTGGCGCCGTAGGTGGTCAGCCCGTCCAAACGCGGTTCGACAATCGGGGTCAGCGACCGGATCCACTCAGGGATGATCGCGCCCGGAGTCGTCGTGCCGATCAGGTTCAGCGGGGACAGCAGTTGCAGTCCGGCCGTTTCGAGCGCGGTGGGCAGGATCAGGTAGGACGCCGTCAGGTTGAGGATGGTCCCCTTGGGCCCGACCTGCTTGCGCATGGCCGCGCGGGCGGCGGCGAGACCGGTGACCGCCAGTGCGGAACCGGCGCCGGTGTTGAGGTTCTTGTGGCCGGCCACGAACAGCGCGGCGTTATCTTCGCCCATCACCTGGTTGTTCAGAATCACGTTCCAGACGGTGTTCGATTCGAGCGTGGCGCCCGCGACGCCCAGCATGAACGGGATGCGGCTGAAGGCGTCGAGATCGTCGTTGATGATGGTCTTGCGCGTGATCGCCACAACTTCGCCGAAGGTGGCGAGCGAGTAGGTCTGCTTGCTGTCGGTCGGTGCGGTGCGGTGATACTCGCCCTGCTCGTTCAGCGGCTGCAGCGCGGGCAGATCGCTCAGCTGCATGCGGTTGATCGGCTTGAAATCCTTCGCCGAGACCTGGCGGCAGAACGCGGCGAAAGTTCGGGGCGCGGCCTGGTAGCCCTGGCGCAGGGTCTTGTTGGCGACATTGGCCAGGATGTTCGGGAAGTCCGAAGTGCTCAGCGCGGCAAGAGCAACTTCGTCGCGCGTCCGGCCGGTTCGGGTGTCTCCCTTGGCTGCCAGGCAGACCCGCGCGAGTTCCACGAGATTGAGTCCCATGTACTCGCGACCAGCCCCATCGACGAGCGGATTCTCTTGGGGCTGAAAGCGGTGCAACAGCGCCGCCGCCATGTTCTGCCGCATCACGTCCCCGCTGTCGCGAGTCACGCTCGGGTTGTGCGCGTGGGTGGGCGGTTGAGCGGCGTCGCGCGCGGCCATCTCTTCGAAGATGCGGGTGCGCGCATCGGCCAGTGTCACGTTGCCGTCGATGAGCCCGGCGGTGAACTGGTCACTCATGCGCCCGGTGGCGGCCACCTTGCGGATTTCGGCCGCCCGGAAGCGTTCGGCAGCCGCCCCTTCGGCGCGCAGCACATCCGGGTGAACCGGCGGCGCCGCGAGGCCCACGACGGCGGCCAGCGCAACCGGGATCTCCGGAGGCGCGGTGGCCGCGGGTAGTTCGTCAGTGCGGGCACCGGCGCCCGCCTGGAGATTCGTCTCATCCATCTTTGCTTTCTCCTGTGGGCTCGTTGCCCGTACTGCAGCTGCCGGTGGAACCGGAGCCGCGCCAACTTCTTTCGCGCTCAT
>CAIRBY010000505.1 GCA_903876865.1 uncultured Acidobacteriia bacterium | reverse complement strand
TTCATGAACAACGCGATCTATGGCATGACCGGCGGGCAGATGGCGCCTACCACTCTGATCGGGACCAAGACCGCGACCTCGCCATACGGACGCTCGCAGTGGAACGAAGGCTACCCGATGCATGTCAGCGAGCTGCTGGCGTCGCTGGAAGCGCCTGTCTATATCGAGCGCGTATCGCTCGGCGACAACAAGCAGATCATGCACACGGGACGCGCCGTGCGCCGCGCGATTGAAAATCAGGTGCGCGGCTTGGGATTCTCCCTCGTCGAAGTGCTCTCGCCGTGTCCCACCATCTGGGCCATGGACCCGGTGGAAGCGCAGCGCCGGGTGCTCGGGGAGATGACCAAAGCCTACCCGCTCGGGGTGTATCGCGACCGGACGAAGGAAGCAGCTGTCCGCCCCGCGCCGCTTCCGCCGCCGAAGCTGGAAGACCTCCCGGAGATTCTCGGGCTCACGGATGACGCGGTCACGATCGCCGATTCCACCCCGCCATTCCCGGCGAGCAACGGCCACGCCGCGGTGGATGCGCGACTCAAGATTGCGGGCTTCGGCGGACAGGGTGTGCTGCTGCTCGGGGAAGTGCTGGCCGAAGCCGGATTGGCGGCCGGACTCGAAGTATCCTGGCTGCCTTCATACGGGCCGGAGATGCGCTCGGGCACGTCGAACTGCCACGTGCGCCTCTCGCGCCATCCCATCGATTCGCCGCTGGTGAGCGTGCCGAATGTGTTGATGGCGCTGAACGAACCGTCTCTGCGCAAGTTCATCGGCACGGTGCAACCCGGCGGCTGGGTGATTTATAACGGCGCCGAAGTGCCGGAAGATTGCGCGCGCGCCGATGTGCACACGATGGCGCTGCCCTTCACCCACATGGCCGACGAACTGGGCGCGGCCAAGGTCGCGAACATGGCGATGCTGGGCGCGCTGTTGGAAGTGACCGGGATGCTCTCGCAGGCGGATATTCAGGCCGCGCTGCAAAAGCTGGTGAAGAGCCGCTGGATGGAAATCGATCTGGCTGCCATTGCGCGCGGGCGCAACGCGGCCGGAAATGGAGCACGAGCATGAAAGCCGAAGATCACTCGGACGTAATTGTCTATTTCAAGAATCAGTATGTCCCGTTGCGCGAGGCCAATATCAGCATCCTCACGCACGCACTGCATTACGGCACGGGCGTCTTCGATGGGATTCGCGGCTATTGGGAGTCGCGCGAAAAGCAGCTCTATCTGGTGCGGCCCATGGATCACTACCGCCGTTGGAAGGCGCACTCGGGCATCATCCGCATCGGCATCGGGCTGGAAGCTTCCGAACTGTGCGAGATCACTACCGAACTGATCCGCCGCAACCACTTCGAGTCGCACGTATACGTGCGGCCGCTGGCCTACAAGAGCGCCGTGCGCATCGGCGTCAATCCAGACGAGCAGGATGCGTTCGCGGTGATGGTGATTCCGTTCGGCGATTATCTGGACAGCGTGCACGGGTTGCATGCGGGCGTGGTTTCGTGGCGGCGGATTGAAGACAACGCGATTCCGGGGCGGGCCAAGATCTGCGGATCCTACGTGAATAGCGCATTGGCCGGCGACGAGGCGCGGCGAAACGGCTTCGACGAAGCCATCTTCCTGACCGAGAGCGGGCATGTGGCCGAAGGCGCCACCTGCAACATTTTTCTCATGCGCGGCGGCAAGTTGATCACGCCCTGCGGCAGCGAGAATATTCTGGAAGGCATCACGCGCAACTGCATCGCGGAACTGGCTCACAACGAACTGCATCTGGAAGTGGTGGAGCGCCCCGTCGACCGCAGCGAACTCTACCTGGCCGATGAGATTTTCTTCACCGGAACGGCGGTTGAAGTTGCGCCGGTGGTGCGTGTGGATCATCGAAATATCGGCAGCGGCACGATTGGTCCGGTGTCCGCGGAGTTGCGCCATCTCTATCTGGATGCCACACGGGGCCGCATGGCGGCTTACCGCCACTGGCTGATGCCGGCCTACGAAACTGCGTCCACCGCGCCTGAGGAGCCGCAATTGGTCGGAGTCAGCGACCGTGATTTATGGGCCGTCTAGCCGTCGGAGCGCAGATCACGAGCTTCGAGGGGGCGTCGGCAGTCAAGCGGGCCGGTGTCAGTGACGGAGTGGCGATGGCCATCTCCGGTTACAAGACCCGGGCAGCTTTTTGATCGCTAGAATATCACCGACAAAGGCGGAGCGGGCGCGGCTGTGAAGAAGGCCAAGGCCGTGCGGGATGCGCAAGAGGGGCTGGAGTCCGAGCTGAATGGTGACCAAGACCGTGACAGCGGTGTTGAGGAGAGCAAGAAAAAGGAGCCTGTGGAAGGCTCCTAAGTACTTTATTATGAATTTGGTGCGGATGAGAGGACTTGAACCTCCACTCCCTTGCGAGAACTAGAACCTGAATCTAGCGCGTCTGCCAATTCCGCCACATCCGCATATCCTACAGGCAGGAAACTCTATCTTTTCAAACTGCGGACCAGTAGTCAATCCGCGAGGTGAAAGTAGAGCGCCCGATGATCCGGGCGCTCACGAAAAACTAGATGACGTCGACGCCCATGCTGCGCGCGGTGCCGCGCACCGAACGCATGGCCGCTTCCACATCGAAGCAGTTCAGATCGGGCATTTTGATCTTGGCGATCTCTTCGATCTGCGCCTGGGTGATCCTGCCGACCTTGGTCTTGTGCGGTTCGGCGGAACCCTTCGCAATGGCTACCGCGCGCTTGATCAGCACCGGTACCGGCGGCGTCTTCGTGATGAAAGTGAAGGAACGGTCCGAGTAGATCGTGATCACCACCGGGATGATCAGACCTTCCTGGTCCTTGCCAGACGTTTTTGCATTGAACGCCTTGCAGAAATCCATGATGTTCACGCCCTGCGGGCCGAGAGCCGTACCCACGGGAGGTGCCGGCGTGGCCTTGCCCGCCGGAATTTGCAGTTTGACCTGCGCTGTTACTTTCTTCGCCATACGTTAAACCTTTTCCACCTGCAAAAATTCCAGTTCCACCGGCGTCGCGCGTCCGAAAATCGTCACCATCACGCGCAATGTGCCGCGTTCCGGATTGACTTCGTCCACCTTGCCCGAAAAATTCGCGAACGGTCCGTCGATGATGCGGACGTTGTCGTTCTTTTCGAAAGTCATCTTCGGTCTCGGACGTTCCGCGCTGGACGCCTGACGGTACAAAATCGAATTGACTTCATCCGGGCTCAGCGGTACCGGCGAATTCCCGCCGCCTACAAAGCCCGTAACCCGCGGTGTGTTCTTGACTTCATGCCACAACGCGTCGTTCATTTCCATTTCCACCAGCACATAGCCCGGATACACCAGGCGCTTGCTCGTGACCTTCTTACCGTTGCGCAGTTCCACCACTTCTTCCGTGGGAATCAGGATCTGCCCGATTTTATCGGCAAATCCGAAGGCTTCCGCCCTCGTGCGCAGCGATTCGTGAACTTTGTTTTCAAACCCGGAGTAGGTGTGGATGATGTACCACTGCTTCGCAGCCGTGGGATCGTGACCGGCCTGCTCGCCCTCGGCAACCGCTTCGGCTTCCGCTGGAGCATCCGCTACTTCCACTTCCACTTCCGCAACTTCATCCTGTGCGGCAGATGAGTCTACGGCAGGTTCGTCTGCGATATGTACGGCGGCTTCTTCCTCACCGTCTCCGGCGTGGATGTCGTGTACGGGCTGTTCTTCCAGGTAATCCTTCTCTTCGGCCATATTCTGCCTACTTTGTGAATAGATCCAGGACCGATTTGATGCCCTTCGTAAGCACGGAATCCACCACCGCGAAATACGCGGCGAAGGCAAACACGCTGAAGATCACTACCGCGGTAGTGCCCTCCACCTGCTTACGGTTCGGCCAGGTGACACGGCGCATTTCCAGCTTCAGATCGTTGACGTACTCTTTCGTGTCCTGAACCCAAACTTTGACATCAGCAGCCATAAAAGTATTCCTTGCCAACTTGCTCCCTACTGGAATGTGGGGATTTGGCAGGGGCGGAGGGATTCGAACCCCCACTCGCGGTTTTGGAGACCGCTGGTCTGCCGTTAAACCTACGCCCCTGCATCACCCCCTGTATACCGGGGGGCAACTCTATTCTACTTGATTTCCTTGTGCGCCTGGTGCTTGCGGCAGTGCCGGCAGAACTTCTTCATTTCCAAACGCTCGGTGGTCGTCTTCTTGTTCTTGGTAGACGTGTAGTTCCGGTTCTTGCACTCCGTGCACTGGAACGTGATGATGTCTCGCGGCATTGCTTGACTCCTAGCTTAAGAACAACTGCTCAGCACAAATCAGGCGGGCTTCACCCTATACAAAGGACGAAGCCCGCCTTAATTACTTAAGAATTTCGGTTACAGTTCCCGCGCCCACGGTGCGGCCGCCTTCACGAATCGCGAAGCGCAACCCCTTGTCCATGGCCACCGGAGTGATCAATTCCACTTCCAGGCTGACGTTGTCGCCGGGCATCACCAT
>CAIRBY010000504.1 GCA_903876865.1 uncultured Acidobacteriia bacterium | reverse complement strand
TAGCGCAGCACCAGCACCGAAAGCGCCTTCATGGAGAAGCTCCACACCACGCCGAACGCATACGCTTCGCCCAACAGCGTCATGTCGCCCAGTGTGATGAGAATGGTCACCAGTTGCAGGATCACAATCGTGTTGATGAGGCGAGATGTGGTTCCGAAGGTGTGATGCGGATGCCGGAACCAGTCCGGCAGCACGCCATCCTCGGCGACGCGATTCAGCACTCCGTTCGACCCGATAATGGCCGTATTCACCGCACCGGAGAGCAGCAGCACACCTACCAGCACGACTACGCCGTGGAAGACCAACCGCAAGCCCAGCGGACCGACCAGGTACATGGAAAGGCCGCCAATCAGGTTGTCGAGGAACTGCGGGCGCGCCGAATCGGGAATGATCATCACGGCGAAGAAGGAAACCAGCGACGTGAAGACCATGCTGTAGGCGAAAATCACCCAGCCGGCGCGTTCCAGATTCTTCAGCTTCGGATGCGCGATCTCGCGGTAAACCTGCGCCAGCGTTTCAAAGCCGCTCATGGCCAGCAGCGAATGTCCCAGCCCGATCATGATCGCAATTGCCGTGATCGAGGGGGCGACCGTGCCTTTCAGCCAGCCGACCGATTCATCCGTGAAGTGAATCGTCTTCAGCGTGGGGAAGGGAACCGGCTGGTAGCCGTTCTTCAGAATCGTTACGATACACCACGTGATCAGGACCACCACCATCACGCTGGCAATCTGCATAATCCGCAAGGCCTTCTCGCTGGATTCGTGCATGCCCATGATGTTCTTGCGCCAGAAGTAGATGGTCACCACCGCAGCGAATGCGGCCGCGAAATACGGCGGGTGCACGTGCAGCGCCGGCTGGTGCATATTCACGCCGATTTCGTTGATCAGTCCGCCGAGGTATAGACCCGCGCTGACGCCGGAAATCGGTCCCGTCAACACGTAATCGAACATCAAAGCCGAGACGCTGAACTTCGCCAGCGTGCCTCCCATGGCTTCGTGTACAACCTTATAAACGCCGCCTCGCACGAACATCGAACAGCTCTCGATGTAGATTGCGCGCACCGCGTAGGAGAACAGCATGATCGCCAGGATGAACCACGGCGCGGACTTGCCGACCGCCGTTTCCGCGATGCCGCCCACATAATAGGCGCTGGATGCCAGGTCGCTCAGGACGATTGCGGCAGCGCGCCAGAAGGAGATGAACGACAGCATGACGGTTGTCGCTACGACGACTTTGACCGTTGCGGGTCGTGATTGGGGTGTCACGGGGTTACTTCCTCGTTGATGATGTGGGTGAGAGTCAATTTCGCCTGCGGGAGTCGCCGATAGCTACGACCGGATCCCCGCGTAATGATGTATTTCGGCAGGACCCAGTTTAACATAGGATGAAGTATGGAATCGGAAGCGCTTGCACGCCAGGTGGTGGTCAAGCTCCGTGCCGCGGGGCATCAGGCGTATTTCGTTGGCGGTTGTGTCCGCGATCTGCTCCTGGGAGTGAAGCCCAAGGATTTCGATGTGGCCACGGACGCGCGCCCGGACCGCATCATGGATCTCTTTCCCCGGAGCGGCCGGGTCGGGGTCCACTTTGGGGTGGTGCTGGTTCGGGATGTCTTCGAGCAGGTCGAAGTCGCCACCTTCCGCAGCGACCACGATTATGTGGATGGCCGCCACCCTGAGCAGGTCCGATTCGAAACCGACCCGCGCGAAGATGTGCTCCGCCGCGATTTCACCGTCAACGGGCTGATGATGGACCCCGCCACCGGGCAGGTGCTCGATTACGTGGATGGGCGAGGAGATCTGGAGCGGCGGGTCATTCGCGCCATCGGCGACCCGGACGCCCGCTTCCGGGAAGATCATTTGCGCCTGCTGCGGGGCGTCCGCTTCGCCGCCCGCCTCGGGTTCGAAATCGAACCCAATACCTTCGCCGCCATGCGGCTGGAGCACTCATCGATTCGGAAAGTCGCCATGGAGCGGGTTCGCGAGGAACTCATCCGCATCCTGACCGAGGGCGGCGCCCGGCGCGGTTTCGAACTGCTCGACTCCACCGGGATGCTCGACGACCTGCTCCCCGAGGTCGCCGCGATGAAGGGCGTGGAACAGCCTCCCGAATATCATCCTGAAGGTGATGTTTGGGAGCATACTCTATTGATTCTGGATCGGTTGAAGTATCCTACGCCGACCCTGGCGATGGGCGCCTTGCTGCACGATGTCGGCAAGCCCTCGACCTTTCGCGTCGCCGATCGAATCCGCTTCGATGGACACGTGGAAGCCGGCGTCAAACTCGCCTATGACATCCTTGAGCGCCTCCGCTTTTCCCGCGAGGATACCGAACAGGTCGAAGCCCTCATCGCAAATCACATGAAGTTCAAGGATGTACACCGCATGAAAGAAAGCACGTTAAAGCGTTTCTTGCGGATGCCTCAGTTTTCCGAGCACCTGGAACTTCACCGCCTGGATTCGATCAGCAGCAGTGGCCGGTTGGAGAACTACGAACTGGCCAAACGCAAGTTGGATGAGTATAGTGAGGAGCACCTGCAACCCGAACCCCTGTTGACGGGCGCCGACCTCATCGGGATGGGATACCAGCCGGGACCGGTCTTCTCGCTGATCCTGCGCACCATCGAGGATGCCCAACTCGAGGGGCGCATCCAAAGCCGCGACGAAGCGCTCGATCTCGTCGGCGAACTCTTCCCCCTCGCAAACTGACCCTCACCGAATCCCCACCACTCCGTCTGTTACCCCCAGGGAGGTTTCCCACGTGGCGAAACTTTGGGCTTCAGTAGGTCTCTTGATGGCAACCGGCGCGATGCAACTCTCCGCCCAATTGCCCTTTATTTCGGTGCCGCGCCAGAGTCAGCGCGCCTCCGTGACTCAGCGCCTCGCTCTGACCGATATCACCGTGGTCTACCACCGTCCGCTGGTGGGAGGTCGAAAGGTCTGGGGCGGGATGGTGCCGCCAGGAGAGGTCTGGCGCGCCGGAGCCAATGACAATACCACCTTCGAAGTGACCGATCCAGTGACCGTAGAAGGAAAACAATTAGCAAAAGGAATCTATGGTTTGCATATGATTCCATCAAGTGATACTTGGACTGTGATTTTCTCCCGCGCCTCGACTGCCTGGGGCAGTTTCACCTACGACCCGAAGGAGGACGCGCTCCGTGTCACCGTCAAGCCCGTGCCCAGCGAAATGCACGAAGCCCTGACCTACGACTTCGACGATGTGAAGCCCGATTCCGCCACCGTCACCCTCCGCTGGGAGAAACTGGCGGTGCCGTTCACCGTCAAGGCAGACCATGAAGCGACCATGGTGAATATTCGCAACCAGTTCCGCAGCGCCTCCCAATACACCTGGGAAGCCTGGGACGAAGCCGCCACCTGGTGCCTCGCCTCCAAGAGCGATCTGGAAGAGGCTCTGGGCTGGATGGAACGCTCCCTGCAAATTGAAGAAAGATTCGAGAATTTGATGACCAAGTCACAGATTCTGGGAGAGTTGAAGAGGCCGACCGAAGCCGCCGCAGCCAGCGCCAAAGCCATGGAGACGGGCAACGCCATTCAGGTCTATATGTATGGGCGGCAGTTGCAGACCGGCAAGAAGAAGGCGGAAGCCGTCGCCATCTTCCGCAATGTCGCTCGCCGTTTCCCGGACCATTGGCTCGGCCACATCGCCAAAGCGCGGGTCGCTGTCGCCGATGGGGATTTCGCCACTGCCCTGAAGGAAATCCAGATCACGCAGACCCTGGCTCCGGAGGCCCAAAAGCCCGGCCTCGAGACCCTGAAGAAACGGGTCGAGAACAAAGAAGACATCAACGGTTAGTTGGTAGGGCAGGCGTTGCCGCCTGCCAACCCGCTTCCTAGTTTCCCAACGCTTCGAAGTCTTCCTCTTCCACAGCGGGCTGACCCTTCTTTGCACCGGGGAACGTGCCGTCCGCGTTGCGCACCCGCATCACTGTGGGGTTCGGCTGCGGCCCCTTCTGGGCAACTGGAACGGGTGCCGCCGCCGGGATCGGCGGAAAGGACGGAGTTGCCTTGTCTTGGTTTTTCATCTCTTCTCCTTTCTTGCTTTTACAGATCATTGTTAATGACATCATTGATGCTATTTCCGTTCAGCATTGCGCCCCGTACGGCGGCGGCGATATCGTCGGCGCGGCTCAGGATCGACTGGCTGTCGAGGGCATTGATGGTCAGGTTGATCGAACTCGGACCGTTGGGTGTGCCGTTGCCACCCGTGTTGTCACTGTAGGCGCGGGGCGCCCCGTTCTGGTTGAAATCGGCGGCGCTGGTGGTCCCGTTGGCGTTCAGGTTGGAAAGGAAATCCACCGAAGCCGGCAGCGCGTACTTCGTCAGCGGTTCCGGAGTGGAACTGCCGCCCCCGAAGAGACCGATCAAGCCCTCGATCAAGCCGCCCATCGGGAGGAACGAGGCGATCTTCCCGGCGGTGGATGTCCCGCCGGAAGCGGCGCCCGCCGCCCCGGCGGCGGTGGGCGAAACCAGGCTGAGCAGCGAGTTGCTCACCGAAGATCCGCCGCCGCTCGATTGACTGGAAGCGCCCGGGTTGCGCGTCCCTGTCCCGGTGGTGCTCGCGTTGCTATCCGCCTGCTCGGTGGCGGCGGCAATGCTGCTCGAACCGACGCTCGTCGCCGCCGCGGTCAATCCCGCCGCGATCTCATTGAATGCCGTCGCCAGGATGCTCTGTAGGTCCTCTGCCATGTGGTGGTGCCCCCATGCCCAATCTGGCACGCACACGCCGCCGAATGCCGCCCGGAAGTCCGCAGGAAGACCACCAAGCCTTAATCCATCTATTACTTACAGTTTTTATATGTTGCTGTGAATGAACCCCGTGCTACTTGTCCGCCCGCTTCCGCGCCCGCCGGAAGACGTCCGTCAGCATCTTCTCCGTCAGCTTCCCGGTCGACGTGTTCTGCTGGCTCGGATGGTAGGAGCCGATCAACACCGGTTCCCCCGCGCCCATGCGGTACTCCACGTCGTGTCCGAACGGATACGGCGTGCGTGCCCGGATCACGCCCCGCGCCTTCAGTATGTCCAGGTATGCGTCAAATGCGATCTTGCCCAATGCCACCACCGCCCGCAAGTCCTTGAGCACTTCGAGTTCCCGTTCCAGGTACGGGCGGCAGTTGCGCAACTCCTCCGGCAGCGGTTTGTTCCCGGGCGGCGCGCAGTGCGCCGTCGCCGTGATCCACATGCGGCTGAGAGTCAACCCGTCTTCGCGCGATAGCGCCCCTGCCTGCGAGGCGAACC
>CAIRBY010000503.1 GCA_903876865.1 uncultured Acidobacteriia bacterium | reverse complement strand
GGCGAAACCGTCTGCCCGAAGCGGCTCGAGATCCGCTCGGCGGCCTATGCGCCCGGGCGTCTGGCCAATGGCGCGGGGCAGCAACCGGGCTGGCAGAACGGCATCTCCGGATGCGCCTGCCGCTCCGCGATCAGTTCCACCAGCATCTCGATCAGCTTCGGATGCACGCCCGGAGTCTTGGCTCGCACGAAGTTGAGCCCGAGTTCGGCGCAAAGGTGAGCGGCTTCGTAATCCAGGTCGTACATCACTTCCATATGGTCGCTGAGGAAGCCGATGGGAGAGACCACTGCGTCGCGCACGCCTTTTGCGGCGAGGGCACGCAGGTGATCCAGGATGTCCGGCTCGAGCCAGGGCTGCGTCGGCGGACCGCTGCGGCTCTGCCACACCAAGTCCCACTCGGGATGCTCCGCCGCGGCGGAAACCGAGCGCGCAATTTCGGTGAGTTGCTCCTCGTAACGGCACGCAGTAGCCATGGAGGTGGGGATGCTGTGCGCGGTGAAGATCAGCCGCGCGGCGGCGCGGCGCTCTTCGGGAATCCGCGCGAGCGCCTCGATCGCATTGTCCGCATTGGCGCCCAAAAAGCCGGCGTGGGAAGAGAACGGCGGCAGCTTATCGATGGGCGGTGCGGTCGGCCCCACCACGGCACGGGCCGCAATAATATCGTCGATATACTGACGGCACCCGGAATAACAGGAGTAGGCCGAGGTCGCAATCGCCAGCGCGTGCTTCACCCCATCGGCGCCCATCTGCCGGACCGTATCGGCCAGCATGGGCTGCCAGTTTCGATTGCCCCAATACACTGGCAGGTCGATGCGCTCGCGCAGGGCGGCGGTCAGTTCGCGGCAATGATCGTTGATCGGACTGCGTCCGCCGAAGTGGTAGTAGTGCTCGGCGACCTGAAGCATGCGCTCGCGCGGGACGTTGCGTCCGCGCAGCACGTTTTCGAGGAAGGGAATGACATCCTCGACGCGCTCGGGTCCGCCGAAGGAGACAATCAGGATGGCGTCGTAAGGCATGGAACTATGTGATGCGTTGGCGAACGTGGCGGGTGTAAGGTTTAATTCATCCCGCACATGCCGGGATTACCGCAGCGGCCACCGGGGCAGGAGGGCATTTCCGGGCTCTTGGAGACGCCGTTGGCGCGGGCGGAAAAGGTGGAGAGTTCCTGGTTCAGATGGCTCTTGCCGCAGGTGGGGCAGGCGAGCGAATCGGTATCGGCCTGACGGCGGATCAGCTTCTCGAACTTGGCGCCGCAGTCTTCACAGAGGTATTCGTAGATGGGCATGTGGGTACCTATTCCAATATTAGATTACAAATGCGGTCCATCACGCCGCGAACGTCCGCCGCGGTTCCGCCGTAGTTGTTGACGAGGATGGAAAACGCGAGCCACGTATTGTCGGGGCGCTGAATGTAGCCGGAGAGGGCGCTGACGTGCGAGAGGCTGCCCGTCTTGGCGTGGACCCGCCCGGCGGCCGCGGTGCCGACGAAACGGCTGGCCAGCGAGCCGTCCTGCCCGCCAATGGGAAGGAGCGAGATCCAGTTCTCGCGCTGCGGCGAATCGTACATGCGGCGCAGCAGTTTCATCACGGTGGCGGGGGTCACCAGATCCAGGCGGCTGAGTCCGGAGCCGTCCAGCAGATTGAAGCCGGCGGGCTCGATTCCAGCCTCGGCGAGGAAGCTCTTCATTTCCGCCGCGCCCGCCTGGAAGCTGCCCAGGTTGCGGCGTGCCCGCCCCACCGCGCGCAGGGTAAGTTCGGCATGCAGGTTCTGGCTGACCTTGTCGGTGACACGAAGATCCTCGAGCAGGGGCGCGGAAACGTGGCGGGCCAACTCGATTCCCGCGGGCTCTGCCGGCGCCGGAGCCTGTGTCAGATCGCTCACGTCACTGGGATGAAGATGTTCGGAAGTGGCGGCCCCGGTGACGGTCACACCGCGTTGCTGCAGGGCCGTGCGCAGGGCGTCGGCGGCGAATAGCGCCGGATCTTCCACGCTGATGTTGAACTCGCTGCCGCGGTCCTTTAAAGGGAGCGTGCCAGAGAGAACGGCATCGCGGCTGCCCGGAATGCGCCGGAATTGAATGCGCCGTTCACCGCCCGCCGCGACCGTGCGGACGCGATTCTCGATTCGGTAAAACTCGCTGGCGGGGGAGAACGAAAGCGCGGCCGGCTCTCCCTCGGCGGCGCCCGGCCGGACCGAAAGCACCAACGCATTGTCGGCGAGAGTCAACGCGGAAATGGGTGGGCCGTCATCGGACTGCGGATCGTCGATCGCCCAACCGGTCGCGTATGGCTGCCAGAGATACCAGGTATCGTCACCGACAATCTCGCCATCCACGAATTTGACGCCGTGCGCCACCAACTGATCGGCCAGTTCCTGAATCGCGGCGAGGGGGTTGCCAGAGGCAGAGCCCATGCGATATGGAATCGCCCGTCCGGAGAGATTGGGATCGCCTCTGCCGATGAGGCGCAGCGGGCCGCGGATGCGCCCGTTCACATCGGGAGCGGCAGCGGCCAGAACCCGCGTCTGGAAAGTGAACTCGGGCCCAAGGCGGCTCAGCGCCAATGCGGTGGTGAAGAGCTTGGCATTGCTGGCGGGCACGAAGTAGTGCTCCGGATTCAGCTCGTAGAGCGTCTTCCCGGTAGCGAGATCGACCACCTGAATCCCCCAGAACGCGGTTCGCGCTGCGGAGGAAGCGTCCAGCAGTTTCTGAATGCTCTCGGAAAGCGATGCCGCCCCGAGAAGCGAAGGCCCGAGAACACAGGAGAGAAGAAGCGGGGTAAGAATTTTCATCTACCGGTTACCTTGGATTCCAGCCAGATCAGAATGAGTAGGATCATTACCAGGATCGACCCGAGTAGCGGAATACCGATGACGACTCCGACGCCCCACACCGAAGCCGCATAGCCCAACGTGGCCGGAGCCAGCAGCCCGCCGGTGAGAGCCAGCGAAAAGATGCCGTTGAAGAAGCCCGGATGATAGTAGGGGAAGCGTCGCCCGATGGCCTCGGCGACCAGCGGGTAGATACTCGCGAAACCGGCGCCGATGAACAGTGCCGCGGTAATCGCGCCGAAACCGTTGTTGGTGGAGAACAGAATCAGGCAACCGAAGATCGCGGAGAGCACGCTACCCATGAGCAGCCGGCCGTGGCGCACGCGCGGGAGGATGGCGACGGCGACCAGGCGTCCGGCCAGCAGGAACAGCCAGTACCAGGTCAGCACGACCAACCCGGACGAAGGGCTGAGCCCCACCCGGCGGATCAACAGCAAGGGCAGCCACCCCGCAATGGACCACTCGTTGCCGAATTGCAGGAACAGCAGCATCGCGAAAAGCACGGCGCCGGGGCTGCGGAAGTCCTGCAGCGCCTGGCGGAAGGTCGGGTGGGCGCTCTCCGCCGGCGTGGGATAGGAGCGGCGCGCATAGATCACGGCGAAGAACCCGGGGACCACTGCCATGAAAATCAGAATGCTGGGCACCGTGTATGCGTAGAAGGTCCCGGCGACCAGCATCGTGGCGGCGAGACAGCCCAGTCCGTACCAGATTCCGCCCCGGTTCACGGTGCCCGCGGGATCCGCCTGATACCGTGCGGAGATGGCGTAGAACAGGCCCTGGTTGACGCATCCGGCACCCGCGCCCAGAACCAGGCAGCCTGCTACCCTCCACCAATCGGAGTGCGGCGGAGGCACCAGCGCCAGATAGAGCAGTGCGACACAAGAGATGGCGCAACCGAAGACCAGCAGGAAAGAGAGACCCCGCTTCCTCATCAGCGGCCGCGCAAGATACGCGGAAGCCACGATTCCCGAGGCGAGGGCCAGAAAATAATTACCCACGGCCACGAAATCGGCCGGGTCACGGTGATATCCCCACGCCGGCAGGATGGCGCCGAGAAGTGCCAACAGGAAGCCGGAAAGAAAGAAGCCGGCCAGCGCGCTGCCGCCGGGGAGACCTGTCTGTTCGGTCTTGCCGGCGGGTTCGGGCGGCACTGCGGGTTTTCCTGCGTTCTGCACTGTCTTCGATTGTATTATTCCCGGACTCACTTCGAGTGGTTGGACGGGCATTTTTCGGAAATCGGTAGCGTGAACTCCAGAAAACGGGAGCTTTAGCCTCGAGTTCTCGTATTTTCAGCAGTTTAGACTTGGCAGTCGAAGTGCAATTGAATGAGTGGGTCTAGGTTTTAGAGTATTCTCTGCTTTGTTTGGCGAGTTGCCTCCCTTCTGCGCAATCCGCAGCCCCGCTATGGACACCATCTCCCATAGCGGGGCTTTTTTTTCGTCTGGTAAACTAGAGTTTTCCGAACACATGATGGGACTTTACGGGCGATGGATGGACGGGTGGGAGCGAAAGTTGGCCACTCGCGATACAAACCGGGTGGTGCGGCCATTCGACTGGGGTGCGGACTGGCTGAGCAGCCTGGAGTTCCCTGCGTTTCCCGCCCACACCAACGGCAACTCCAAGGATTGCGTGGCCCGTTTTGTCTCGGACGTGCTAGCGGATTCCGATCGCTACTACTCCTACGCTCCCGTGCAGGACTACCGCCTGGATGGCAACCGCCTGACCTTTACCAGCCCGGTGCAGTCCCGCTACACCGAAAACAACACCGTGCACGCGCAGTGGTTCCCCGCTGAAAACGATCAAGGCCGGGTTTTGATCGTACTGCCCCAGTGGAATTCGGGAACGGATGGGCACGTCGGCCTGGCGAAGCTGCTCAACCGCTTCGGAATCAGCGCGCTGCGCATGACTATGGCCTATCACGCCGAACGCAAGCCGGCGGAGACGGCACGGGCGGATTACCACGTCTCCAGCAATGTCGGGCGGACGATCCATGCCGGGCGCCAGTCCGTTCTGGATACGCGTGCCTGCGTGGATTGGCTGGAAGCGAAGGGCTACCAGCGGATCGGCATATTGGGAACCAGTCTGGGCTCCTGCGTGGCCTTCATCACCACGGCCCACGATCCGCGGATCAAGACCGGCATTTTCAACCACGTGTCGATGCACTTCGCGGATGTGGTCTGGACCGGACTCTCCACTCAAAACGTGGCGCAAGGCTTCAACGGCAACGTAACGCAAGAGGAATTGCGCCGGTATTGGAGCGTAATCAGCCCGGCCAGCTACCTGGAACGGCTCCAGGGGCGGGATTTAAAATCGCTCCTGATCTGGGCCAGCCATGACAGCACGTTCCTGCCGGAGTACTCCCGGCAGGTGCTGGTACGCTTTAAGGAGCTGAATCTGCCACACGAGGTTTTCAACCTGCCGTGCGGCCATTACACCACCGGACAGTTCCCCTTCAACCTCATCGACGGACTCACGATGTGCCGCTTCGCGGCGCGTACCCTGTAAACCGGACCCTGTAACCCGAATACTACATCTAGATGCGCGAGAAGGTAAATGCACATCCTGGAGTACAGTTATGGGAAATCATATTGACAGCCGGAAAACTTGGTGCCAGTATATCGGTATCACTGAAGAAGGAGGTGGTCCAGCAAAATGGAAAGTTGCAATAAACCGCAAGAGGTGGCCGACTGTTGAAGTCGAGCCTCTAACGTAGCCGATTCCGCTCAGTGGCGGGATCACGTTCCTGTGGACCGGCTGCCTTTTGCGCACGCTAAAGCCTCAGGCATCTCCAAGGCTAAACGAGCCCCCGTGTGCTGAAATGCTCACGGGGGTTTGTCTTTCTGGTATACTGGAATTCTCGAAAGGACTCCCAGTAATCACATGAAGGTCGGAATTCACCCCGCTTATAATGAAATCAGTGTGATCTGCGCCTGCGGCCACTCCTTCAAGACGCGGTCGACCCACAAGGGCGACATGCGTGTGGAAATCTGCTCTTCCTGCCATCCGTTTTTCACCGGAAAGCAGAAGTTGATGGACACGGCCGGACGCATCGATCGGTTTGAAAAGAAGTACGCTGCACAGCGCGCTGGCAAGAAGGCGCAGCCGTCAGCCTAACGAGCCATTCACGGCTCCAAGAGCCCGGAAACTAAAAAACGCGGCAGGTCCCGAAAGGGGCTGCCGCGTTTTTCTTGTTTAGGACCTGATTACTTCTTCTGTTCGGTGTGGCGGCGCTTGCGTTCCTGCTCGTGCTCCGTGCGCAGTTGATCGTAGAGGGGAACCTGGTCCGCACGCAGCATCGCTTTGATACGTTCCGTCTGGCTATCGCGCAGAGCGCGCGCTTCGGCGTTGCGCTTTTCGTTGAATTTGCCGAAGCTCTCGCGGGTCTGGTCGAAGATCTGCTGCAGTTGCGTGACCTGCTGATCGTCCAGTTTCACCCGGTTTTTCATCTCCGTAACCAAGCGCTTGCGCACCTCTTCGGGGTCTGGCCGCTTGGTGGCGGCGGGCGGACCGCTGATCACGGAGTTGACCGTCATCAGGCGCGAAGCGAAACCTCCGACCAAAGCGCCGCTGAGGAATACCAACAGCAGCGAAAGGAAGGCGGACAATCTGGTTTTAGGCATGACTCAGATCACCGGGGGGTAAGGTCAATCGTAACCGGGCCAACGATCTCCGGGGTATCCAGAGAATTGGCGTCCGCGAGCGCTTCAATGTAGGTCTGCGGGACCTGCACACTCGACCGCGGTACAGACATATAGACGCCAAGCGCGATAGAGAGCGCTACGGCCGCGGTGACGAAAGCATTCGCCATCCGGCGGAAAGAGAACGTGAACGTTTGACGCGAGTCGATCCGCGCCCAGAGTTCGGGCATAAAATTGGCACTCGCCTCGGGAGCCACACAAGCTTGGTGATAGGCCCGGAACAGGGCATCGAGGTTCTGTTCGTCGCTGCCGCGCATAGGATTCATATTAACTTAACTCTACCTGGGCGACTCTCAGGCTTCCCTGGAAAGCTACCCGGCTCCCTCTTGATTACCCACCGACTTCTTTATTACCCGCCGATCCGAACGCCTTCAATACCCGTTGCCGGGCACGGAATAACCGGACCTTAAGAGCATTTTCGTTAACCTTATAGACCTTTTCCAGCTCTTTCAGCGAAAGGCCCTCTACTTCCTTCAACATCAACAGGATTCGGTCCGCCTCGCTGACTGCTCCGAGCAGCGAATCGACCGATTCCCGCACCTTCTTCTGGTGCTGTACATCCTGCTCGACCTTGCCGCCGGCCATCGCATCGGCCATCATGACCTGCTGCTCGCTCAGGTCCGACATCCGAAACTCCTGCCGCCGCCGCTGTTTACGAAGGTAATCGTAAGCCGCATTGACCGTCAGGCGGTACAGCCAAGGTTCAAAGACCTCCGCCGTCCGCAATTGATCGAGAGAAAAATACAACCGCAGGAATACTTCCTGGGCGACATCCTCGACATCTTCCGGACGCGCGATCAAACGGGTGATCGTCCCGAGAATCCGCTTCCGGTAAGCCAGTACGATATCGTTGAACGCCGCGCTATCGCCTTTCTGAGCGCGAACGATCAATTCGAATTCAACCAGCATGCCGCACCCTGAGGAGTACGGGCATCCGGAAACGCAAATCTCTCCGTTTTGTAAGGCGTACTAGCAAGTAGACAGGTTACAAGGGTTTGCGGGGAAACGCAAAAGGGGGGACTGGAAGGGACCCTGCGTCTGGTGAGTTTAGCCCTTTGGAGCCAACATCCGGCCGGATGCGGCGCTTCCCGCCTCCCAAAGGATTACAAGGTCTTAATCCAGGCTCGCGCGCTGCGCCACCCAGGGCGGGCCGCTACTCAGCCGTGGCGCCCCACCCCTACTCTGCTAGCCTGGAAGGATGCAGTTCTCCGAATCCATTTTTGCGGCACGTTTTGGCATTACCCGGCAGGACTTGGAGGGATATCTGGGAGAAGCGCTTTCCCAGGGTGGCGATTATGCCGACCTCTATTTCGAATACCTGCTCACCAGTTCCATCAGCATCGATGAAAGCATGGTCAAAAGTGCGGCCCAAGGTGTGAGCATGGGGGTTGGGGTACGGGTGATCGCGGGCGAACGGACGGGTTACGCATACAGCGACGATCTGGCGCCGGAGAAGATCCGCAAGGCGGCGAATGTGGCCGCCCACATCGCCTCCGCACCCGCCAAAGTGGAAAAGTTCGACCTGAACGAGGGCCGAAAGCACAACCTCTACCCGGTGATCACGGCGCCCACGGAAACCGCCTTCACCGAACGCGTGGAACTTGTCAAGCGAGCGGACCGCGCGGCGCGCGCCTACGACCCGCGCATCTTTCAGGTGCAGGCAATGTACGCGGACAACCTGCGCCAGGTTCTGGTGGCCACCAGCGACGGACGGCTGAGCGTGGACCGGCAGCCGCTCTCCCGCCTGAGCGTCTCCGCGCTGGCCCGGCAAGATGGAGGCGCCCCGCAGCGCGGCCATGCCGGCGGCGGCGGACGCATGGAACTGGACTACTTCCTGAAAGAGAAGACGCCCGAGGATTTCGCCCGCGAGGCCGCCCGCGAAGCCATTGCCATGCTGGATTCGGTGGAAGCGCCGGCCGGCGAGATGACGGTGGTGCTGGGCCCCGGCTGGCCGGGCATTCTGCTGCACGAAGCCGTGGGACATGGCCTGGAAGCGGACTTCAACCGCAAGGGCGTCTCCGCCTTCAGCGGGCGCATGGGGCAAAAGGTGGCCAGCGAGTTGTGCACCATCGTGGACGATGGCACGATCGGCAATCGCCGCGGCTCCTTGAATGTGGATGACGAGGGGCAGCCCACCAAACGCAATGTGCTGATCGAAAACGGCGTACTGCGCGGTTACCTGCAGGACAAGCTTTCCAGCACCCTTCTCGGCACCGAATCGACCGGCAGCGGGCGCAGGGAAAGCTACGCGCACATCCCCATGCCGCGCATGACCAACACTTTCATGTTGGCGGGGGAGAGCGATCCGGAAGAGATCATCCGCTCCGTACCCAAGGGCCTCTACTGCGTGAACTTCGGCGGCGGGCAGGTGGATATCACCAGCGGCAATTTCGTCTTCTCAGCCTCGGAAAGCTACTTCATCGAGGATGGCAAACTGACACGCCCGGTGCGCAACGCCACCTTGATCGGCAACGGTCCGGAGGCGCTGAAATACGTGAGCATGGTGGGTAACGACCTGCGTTTGGATGAAGGTATCGGCACCTGCGGCAAGGACGGGCAGAGCGTGCCGGTAGGGGTCGGAATTCCGACCATCAAGATCGACAAAATGACTGTGGGAGGCACGGCTTGAGCGGCAATCCGCTGTTGGAACTGGCGCAGGACATTGTAGGGAAGGCACGCGCCGCGGGCGCGAGCGACGCCGAGGTGACCATCGCCGAGGGCGAGGAGTTCTCCGCCAATGTGCGCATGCGCGAGGTGGAGAATCTGAAGGAAGCGGGCTCGCGCGGTGCGGGACTGCGCATCCTGATCGGCAAGCGCACCGGCGCCAGCTACACCAGCGATCTCTCCGGTGAAGGCATCGCCCATCTGGTCAAATCGGCGATCGAACTGGCCGATATCACCACCGAGGATCCGCACGCGGGGCTGCCGGATCCGGATGAGTTCGGAAGAGTGGAAGGCGACCTGGGCCTCTACAGCGCGAGCGTGGCCGAACTCGATACCGGCTTCAAGATCGAGATCGCCAAGCGCGCGGAAGACGCGGCGCTGACCACCGACCCACGCATCAGCAACTCCGAGGGCGCTTCGTTCGATAACTACGTGGGGCAGCACATCTTCGCCAATTCGCGCGGCTTCGCGGGCGCCTACCGTTCGAGCTATTGCTCGCTGAGCACCTCGCCGGTGGCGCGCGACGGCGATTCGATGGAGCGCGATTACTGGTACACGATGGCGCGCGATTTCGCCGGGCTGGAAGCGCCCGAGTACGTCGGGCGCATGGCGGCGCAGCGCGCGCTACGGCGCCTGAATGCCGTGAAGGTGGAGACGCAGAAGGTCCCGGTGATCTTCGAGCCGCGCACGGCGCGTTCGCTGCTGGACAATATTTTCGAAGCCGTCCACGGCATGAGCGTCTACCGGCACGAATCCTTCCTGGCGGGCAAACTCGGCGAGAAGGTGTCCAGTGAATGCGTCACGCTGATCGATGACGGCACCATCCCGGGCCTTTTCGGCACCTCGCCCTTCGACGATGAAGGCGTGGCCTCGCGCCGCACCATGGTGATCGAGCGCGGCGTGTTGAAGAACTACATGCTCAACACTTACGCGGCGCGCAAACTGGGCATGAAGACCACCGGCAGCGCCTCGCGCGGGCTGACCGGGAACGCGGGAATCGGCCACGGGAACTTTTTCCTGGAAAAAGGCGTCCAAACGCCGGAGCAGTTGATTGCGGGGATCCCGAACGGTTTCTATGTTACGGAACTGATGGGTTTCGGCGTCAACGTGGTGACCGGAGATTACTCGCGTGGCGCGGCCGGGCTCTGGATTCGCAACGGCGAACTGGCGTTTGCGGTGAGCGAAGTTACGATCGCCGGTAACCTGAACGAGATGTTATTGGGAATCGAGGCGGTGGCCAACGACCTGGAGTTCCGCGGGTCCGTGGCAGCGCCTACAATCAAGATGGGGGAAATGACCGTTGGTGGTAAATAAACAAGCGCCGGCGCCGAGAAGCATCCCACCGGCTGCGCTGATTATCGGCCTCGTCCTGGTTGTGGGATTGGGAGCCTTTCTGTACCTGGACCGCGCGGCGAAGAAGGAACCGCCCGCCCCGCCACCCCTCACCGGAGAGGCGCGCGCGTATGCGCGTTTCCTGAAACTGGACAACGTGCAGATGAAGGCTAACGAGAGCTACCTCAAGCAGAGCGTGGTAGAAATCACGGGCAACATCGGCAATCAGGGCGAACGGATTTTGAAGAAGGTCGAAATCACGTGCGTCTTCTATGACGCTTTGGGACAGGTGGTGCTGCGCGAGCGCGTGCCCATCGTGAGTCCGAAGATCGGCTCGGTGGCGCCGGGCGTCACCAAACCCTTCCGCCTCCCCTTTGACAACGTGCCCGAGAACTGGAACCAGACCATGCCGCAACTGGTCATCGCCGGGATCGAGTTCCAGTAGCGCCGGCTACTTGATAAACACCTAAGCAAGCTGGGACAGGCTGGGAGGCCTGTCCTACGGCTTAAAGCGGATGCGGATGCGGTTTTCTTTCGCGCCGTACTGCAATTCCAGGTCCTTCATCTTTTGCTTTTCCATGGGGAAGAAGAGGAATCCGGTGACGGGCTCTTCCACTTTCTTCTCCGGGAGCACCTTGGCTTCCAGCACCTTCTTCAGCGGATTCTCTTTCTCGTCGTTCTTCATGGTGGCTTTGGTCTTGCGCGTATCAATGACCGTGCCGGGGCTCGCACCCATCCCGCCGCCCATGCCGCCGATGCTCCACTTGCTCTTCTTATCCTCGGGGTCGCCCTCGACCTTGGAGAGCACCAGCGAACTGCTGCCGGCGACCTGACCTGGCGCCATCGGCTTGGTGTGCTCGCCGTCTTTATCCGTGCGCAACAGGAAATCGTCGCGGTCGATGGAGAGTTCCTTCGTGTACTTGGGAGAGAATTTCACTTCGGCCACGATGTAGTGACCGCCCAGATCGTCACCGAGCGCTTCCTTGACGGCTTCCGGATCGATGTAGATGGTGACGTTGAGGATCACGTCCTCATTCTCGCCACGGGAAACCGCCACGGTTTTCTTGGCGGCGGCGGAAGCGAAAGCGGAAATGGCGAGAAGCAGCGCGAGGAGACGAAGAAGCATCGGAGAACCCCTGCTTGCAATTATAACGGCCCCTATCACGGCTGGTACAATACCTCTTTACCCCAACTTCCCAGGAGTCTTACCCATCATGGATGAAAAGGAGCGCTCGCGCGCTTTAGAACTCGCCCTCGGCCAGATTGAGAAACAGTTTGGCAAGGGTTCAATCCTGCGTCTCGGATCGAAGGACGCGATTGTGCCGGTGTCCGTGATCTCGACGGGCTCCATCTCGCTCGACGCCGCGCTCGGCGTAGGCGGCTTTCCGCGCGGACGCATCAACGAAATCTTCGGACCGGAATCCTCGGGTAAGACCACCATCGCTTTGCAGGTAGTGGCGGAGGCGCAGAAGAAGGGCGGGATCGCGGCGTTCATCGACGTGGAGCACGCGCTCGACCCCGCCTACGCGCGCAAACTCGGCGTGGATGTGGACAACCTGTTGGTCTCGCAACCCGACTATGGCGAACAGGCGCTGGAGATCACGGCGCACCTGGTGGCGAGCGGACAGATCGATGTGCTGGTAGTGGATTCGGTGGCGGCGCTGGTGCCGAAATCGGAACTCGATGGCGAGATGGGCGACAGCCACATGGGCGTGCAGGCGCGCCTGATGTCGCAGGCGCTGCGCAAACTGACGGGCTCCGTCAGCAAGTCCCGCACCTGCCTGATCTTCATCAACCAGATTCGCGAGAAGATCGGCGTGATGTTCGGCAATCCCGAAACCACTACGGGCGGCCGCGCGTTGAAATTCTACTCGTCGATCCGCCTCGACATCCGGCGCATCGCGGCCATCAAAGATGGCGATGCGGTGGTCGGCAACCGCACCAAGGTGAAGGTGGTGAAGAACAAAGTAGCGTCGCCGTTCCGCGAAGCCGAGTTCGACATCATCTACGGCGAGGGCGTTTCCAAGGAAGGCGACCTGCTGGATCTGGGCGTGGCGCAGAACATCGTGGAGAAGAGCGGCTCCTGGTACAGCTACAAAGGCGAGCGAATTGGCCAGGGGCGCGAGAATGCGCGTCAGTTCCTAAAAGACAATTTGGATATTCGCACCAACATCGATACCGAATTGCGCAAGGCTCTGGGCTTGATCAAGCCCGAAGCGGGAGCAGCGGTTCCGGCTCCGGCCGAAGCCTCCGCACTACCGGTAAAAGCGGCTCCCGGCAAGCGGTAACCCGGCTGCGGCGCCCGCGCCGTGACGCGCCATGAACGAAGACGAGCGGCAACACACGATCCGGTTGAAACTGGCGCGCATGAAGCCGCCCGCGCGTTCCGGCGATTGTTTTTTCTCTTCCGGTTTCCGCGCGCTTGATCTGGCGTTGGGCGGCGGCTTTCCGCGCGGCTCGATCGTGGAGTTCTTCGGCCCTTCCGGCTGCGGCAAGACCACGCTGGCGATTCAGGCGATCGCGCACGCGCAACGGAACTCCCTCACGGCGGCGTGGATCGACGTGGATCATGCGTTCGATGCGGCCTATGCGGCGCAGCTAGGCGCGGACCTCAGCCGGATGCCACTGGCGCAACCCGATTATGCAGAACAGGCATTCGAGATCATGCGGCAACTCGCTGTTTCAAACGCCGTGGATCTGGTGATTGTAGATTCGGCGGCGGCGCTGGTATCGCGCCTGGAAGTGGAAACGGGAATGGGCAACGCCACACCGGGATTGCAGCGCCGGGTGCTGGCTTCGGGGCTGCGCAAACTCCAGAACGCGCTGGCTCACTCGGCGACCTGCGTGGTGTTTCTCAATCAGGCGCGCAACCGCCCGGAGGGCGAGGGCAGCACCAGCGCGGGCGGTCCCGCGCTGAAATTATTCGCAGCCGTACGCCTCGTACTCACGCCGGTGGGGGGAACCAGGTTGTGCTTGCGGGTGCTGAAAAACAAGCTCGGCGAGAGCATTGCCAATCTCGAACTGGCGTGGGAGAAGGGCGCTGGTTTCGCGAAAAGCCCATAGAAATGGGCTTCCCAGCCCCTATGCGACAAAAAACCTGCGGAAAATCAGGGGTTTTTCACGGTTTTACCCTTTACAAGCCAAAACGCTTCCCTTATGATTAAGTACGTCTGAAGGCCAAACTCGTCAGAGTAATTAGGCTGGAATCCTGTTCGATGGTGAGCGTAGTGCTCGGCGCTACGGGAGAATCTAAGGAGAAATCATGGCAACAACCAGAATGACTCAAACGCAACTGGTACGGCACCTCGCGGAGAAGGTCGAAGTCAACAACAAGGTCGCGCGCGCACTGCTGGATCAGCTGGCACTCGCGGCGATCGCGGAAGTAAAGAAGAACGGCGTATTCGTGCTGCCCGGCATCGGACGGCTGGTACGCGTGGACCGCAAGGCTCGCATGGGACGCAACCCGGCGACGGGCCAGGCGATCAAGATCGCGGCGAAGAAGGTCGTGAAGTTCCGCGTGGCGAAGAGCGCGAAAGACGCAATCGTTCCGCCGAAGAAAGCGAAGTAGTTTCGCGCCGACAAAGTAGTCTGGCGCTAGGTGCGCGGCACGGTGCACCCACCGTGCGGTCAAACAAAATCCCCGCGAAGCCGATCCGGCTCGCGGGGTTTTTGTTTCTTTTCGATTGGATCGTTTTGATCGGAACTTTGAAGCCGAGATGAACCCAACCCAACGTGCGGGCTGTTCCACAAAGCTAAGTGCTACTTCTTGTCTTCGGGCTTTTCGTCGTCACCCTTCAAGGCTGTCTTGAAGTTGCGGATCCCTTCGCCCAAACCTTTCGCTACTTCCGGGATCTTCTTGCCACCGAAAAGCAGCACGGCGACTCCCAGGATTACGAGAAGCTCAGGAAAGCCAAGTGATCTCATACGGCCTCCTATTCACTGCCTATTGTATGGATTCCATCAGGCCCACGTCAACCTGAGGGTTTTTCGGCAATTGCGCGACTGGGGCCGAGCTACGGCAGAAAGTCGCGCCAACTCTGGATATCCTGGCGCATCCCGGCGGAATACGGGGCCATCAGGACGTTGACTGCGAACCAGACGGTACCGAGAGAGATCATCCAGCGGGTGGCGCGGCAATTGCCCAGCACCAGGCGAAAGAGCAGCGCGACGACGAAGGGCGCTGTTGCCGCGGCGACTCGCGCGTGCGGCGTCAACTCCGAAAATGCGTCCCCGGCCATCATTAACGCAGTCTAGGCGCTCGGGCAATGGTGCGATCAAGCTCACGTCGGTTAGGGTCGGTCTGTAATAGGTGCGATACCGGACGGTGGCAATCCGTCGCCCGGCGTCGTCACCGGCCCCGGAGTAGAGGATAATAGCGGCAAGGGGTCGTGCATGGAGTTCGTGGAGCAGTTGAAGTCCTCGGTGGACATTGTCGCCGTCATCGGGGAATACGTGCGCCTGCGGAAATCCGGCACCAACCGCTACACCGGCCTCTGCCCCTTTCACAACGAGAAGAACCCCTCCTTCAGCGTGCACGCGGTGCATCAATTCTATAAATGCTTCAGCTGCGGCGCCGGCGGCGATGTGCTGAAGTTCGTGATGGAAAAAGAGGGCATCAGTTTTTACGAGGCACTGAAGTCGCTCGCCGAACGCTACGGCATCCCCATGCCGAAGCGCTCGCAGTACGCCGACGAAGACTCTAAACTGCGCGGCGCGCTGCTCACGATGCACGAACTGGCGGAAGATAATTTTCGCTCCAACCTGCGCGCGGCGGCGGGCGCGGAAGCGCGGGCCTACATTGGCAAACGCGGCCTCGCGGCGGAGACCGTGGATCATTTCGGCCTCGGCTACAGCGAGCGCTCCGGGCGCGCGCTGGTGAAACTCTTCGAGCAGCGCGGATTCCCCGCGGCGCAGATGGAGCAATCGGGACTGGTGGGCAAGCGGCAGGACGGCACACTCTACGATCGCTTCCGCAACCGCCTGATGTTCCCCATCCACAATGAAACAGGCAAGATCATTGCCTTCGGCGGGCGCGCACTTTCCAAGGAAGACGAGCCCAAGTATCTGAACTCGCCGGAGACACCGATTTATAAGAAGAGCCACGTGCTCTACAATCTTCACCGCGCCAAAGAGAGCGTGCGCAAGGAAGACCGCGTGATCCTGGTGGAAGGCTACATGGACGCAATCGGCGTGACCGCCGCCGGCTTCCCCAACGTGGTGGCGAGTTGCGGCACGGCGCTGACCACACAGCAGGTGCAGGCGGTGAAGCGGCACTCCAATTCGATTGCGGTGAACTTCGATCCGGATGGGCCTGGATCCAATGCCGCCGAACGCTCCATCGATATTCTGCTGGCGGAATCGATGAAGGTGCGGATCGTTGAACTGGAAGACGGATTGGACCCGGACGAGTACTGCAAGGATCGCGGCGCCGATGCGTATCTGGCCAGGATCGAGGGCGCAAAAGGCTACTTCTACTGGCTCGCCGACCGCGTGCGCGCCAAGCAGGATATGCACACGAGCGAAGGCAAGGTCGCGGTGCTCAACTTCCTGCTGCCCAAGGTTCAGGGCATTTCAGATCCGCTGGAACGAATGACCATCGCCAACGACGTGGCCGGCTACATCGGCCTCGAGCAAGGCATGGTATTGAGTCACTTCCGCAAGGCGGTGGGCGATCGCAGCGAGAAGGCGATCGAGCGGCCCAAGAGCGTGCTGCGTCACGATGAGCGCATGTTGTTGATCGCTCTGTTGACGGAGGCGGAGGTGCGCGCGGAAATCATCGGGCAGATGAAAGAGATCGGCACGATCGAGACGCTGCCGTCCCGGCGCATCTTTCAGGCGATCTTCGCGTTGGATGAGGCCGGAGGCCGCGTGGGCTTTGAAGAAGTGAATGCGCGGCTCGAGGAAGCCGATCAGAATTTATTGGCGCAGGCGGTGCTGAACGAAGACGGTGAAGTATCGCGGGAAGAGGTGCTGGCATGCGTCGGAAGCATGCTGCGCAGCAACGAGCAGTATCTGAAATTGCAGATCAAAACCCGCATCAGCGAGGCGGAGCGCTCGGGCCGATTCGAAGAGGCGATCCGCTTAACAGGCGAACTGCAGGGGCTGGAGAAGACGGCACGCGCGAAACGAGGCAACCAATGATACGGCCAAATGTGCGTCTGCAGTGGGGTACAATAATCAAGATTCTTCATCCGCTGGGAGTTACGGGGCTTCAGTGGCGCTAGACGATAAATACGACGGGCTGCAAAGGCTCGTACAGATGGGCAAGGAAAAGGGCTACGTCTTGTACGATGAGGTCAGTGAAGTTCTGCCTGGCGATATCTCTGGCGGAAACGATCTGGACGACGTGCTTGCAGGGCTGGACGTGGCCGGCATCGAGATCCTTGAAGAGCCCAAGGACTTCGACAAGAAAGCCGAAGAGGCCGAAGAAGTTCTCGACCTGGAACTGCCCGCGGGCCTGGGCGAAAAAGTCAACGATCCGGTGCGCATGTACCTGCGCGAGATGGGCACGGTGCCGCTGCTCAATCGCGAGGGCGAAGTCGAAATCGCACAACGCATCGAACGCGGCCAGAACACGGTACTCAAGTCGCTGTTCCGCGCGCCGCTGGTGGTACAGGAAATCATCGGCATGGGTGAGGAAGTCTTGCAGGACACGCTCTCCGCGCGCGACGTGATCCAGATTTCGGATCCGATGCAGACGGACGAACTGGTCGAAGAAAAGCGGCAGGAATTCGCGCAGAGCACCGAAGAAATCGCCCGCTACTACAAGAAGACGCTACAGTGCCGTCAGAAACTGCAGGCGATCCCGCGCGGCATGAAGCCCAAGCAGTACCGGCGGCAGTTGTGGGAACTGGGACGGTTGATCGTGCGCACCTCGCGGTTGTGCCGCGCGATTAAATTTCAATCGCCGGTGATCCGCCATCTGATCGACCGGTTGCGCGCAGCAGTGGATGAACTGCGTCCGCTGGAGAACGAAGTCGCCAGTAGCCAGCGCAAGCTGGAGACGTGGCCGGGCGCGCGCGCCGATAACGTCAAGGAACTGCGCAAAGAGCAGAAAGTCGCCGGACAGCGCCTGCAGCAGATGGAAGAGGTCTTCGGCACCTCCGCCGCCGAGATGCGGCGCACGCTGGAGATCATCACGCGGGCGCATCTGGAAGCCGAGACCGCGAAGAAGGAACTGATCGAGGCGAACCTGCGCCTGGTGGTGAGCATCGCCAAGCGCTACACCAATCGCGGGCTGCAATTTTTGGACCTGATTCAGGAAGGCAACATCGGCCTGATGAAGGCGGTAGATAAGTTCGAATACCGCCGCGGCTACAAGTTCTCGACTTACGCCACGTGGTGGGTGCGGCAGGCCATCACCCGCGCCATCGCGGACCAGGCGCGCACCATTCGCATTCCGGTGCACATGATCGAGACCATCAACAAGCTGATCCGCACTTCGCGGCAGATGGTGCAGGAACTCGGCCGCGAACCCTCCAACGAGGAGCTGGCCAAGCGGTTGCAGTTGCCCGTCGCCAAAGTGCGCAAAGTGCTGCGTGTGGCACAGGAACCGATATCGCTCGAGACCCCGATCGGCGAGGAAGAGGAATCGCATCTCGGCGATTTCATCGTGGATCAGAACGGCATCTCGCCCTCGGACGCGGTGATCAACCTCAACCTGCGCGAGCAGACGGCGCAAGTCCTCAAGACGCTGACGCCGCGCGAAGAGAAGATCATCAAGATGCGCTTCGGGTTGGAAGACGGCAGCGAACACACGCTCGAAGAAGTGGGGCAGAATTTCGCGGTGACGCGGGAGCGCATCCGGCAGATCGAAGCCAAGGCGCTGCGCAAGTTGCGCCATCCCAGCCGCAGCCACCGCCTGCGCGCCTTCCTGGAAAACGGCTCGCGCGGCGTATAGGCAGGTTGGAAATCGCGCACAAAAAAAGGCGGCCCGTTACCGGACCGCCTTTTTTCAAACCTGCTGTTCCAGTGAATCAGAGCAGACGGAAGTTGACTTCGATCTGGGCTTCCACGGTGACGGGTTTGCCGTCCTTGGAACCAGGCTTGAACTTCCACTTGCGGACCGCTTCCATCGCTTTCTCATCCAGGCCCAGACCCAGGCTGTGCAGCACGCGCATGTTGACGGCCTTGCCGCTGGGGTCCACCTGAACGTAAAGCAGAACGGTACCTTGATACTTCGCCTTACGGGCCTCTTCGGAGTATTCCGGTTCGACCTTGTAGAGGAGCGCCGGAGCCGTGACGCCGCCGCCGACGCGGAACACGCCGCCGCCGACACCGCCGCCTTCACCGGGGCCGAAACCTCCGCCCTTACCTGAACCCACGCCGCCGCCGGAGCCGCTTCCGATACCGCCACCGGAACCGGGGCCGTTCGATGCGGGACCGATGCGCGCCAGGGGATCACCGTAATTCGTGCAGGTCGGGCAATCCGGAAGTTTTACATCCGGAGGAGCGATGATGCTGGGGTCCATCGAGAGCTTGGGGTTTTGCACGTTCACAACCGCCATCGGAGGCGTGAACTGGCGCAGCGCCGCCTTAGGCAGGCGTCCCTTGCTGGCAGGAAGCGGAGAGCGGTCTCCGCCACCGCCACCGCCACCCATCATCTGCTTCTTGGGTGTGGCTACGGGTGGGGGCGCCAGATCGATGGGGTCGATCAGGGGTACAAACTGTTTGACCTTGTCGGTGACGGTCTTCGAGGTGGAAAGCGCAAATACCAGCAAGACGGCCCCGACCTGGAACCCAGTGGACATCATGAAAGACTTGCGCTGGCGACCGTAGAGGCCCCAGATATCTTTCACGGCAACCGGTTTGGACGTGATTTCCAGGGGCGGAAGCTTGGGGGGATTGATCAGGTCTTTGACGTTCTCAAATAAGGATTTATACCACGGCTCATCAGTGCTGGGTGCCAGCAGATGCGCCAGATGGTCATCGTAATTCGAGTTTTGCGGATCGTTCGGTTGCGACAGGTCAGCCATGTTTATCCATCAGCCCTCCCTGTTGGAGCGCTGCTGTCTACATTCTATTGGACGACGAAGGGGGCCTCAGCGTTACAGCTTTTGGAAAATCCCCGGACCGGAATCTCAGGAAAAGTTTAGCATACCCTGTCCAGGAGCAGCTTGTAAACACAACTACATAGCTCGTATGCAGGGAGGTACGGGTACGAAATGGAGAAGTTCCAAAATTTGGATATTTGCCGGTTATAGGACGAAATCGCCAGGACGTGGCAAAATCGGAGGTGATGCAAATTACCGTCGAACGCAAACCCCTGGAGCAGATTGAAACGGAAGCCCTTGTGGTACCAGTCTTCCAGGACGCCAAAGAGGCCCGATTTGGAGCGGCCGGACTCTGTGATTCCGGGGAAATTACCGGAAAACTGCTGGAACTGACCCTCCTCCATCAAGTGGCTGGAATGAGCGCCACCCGAGTACTACTGGCCGGCGCAGGCAAGGCGGAGAAGTTCGGACCCGCGGAGATGCGCCAGTTGAGCGGCGCCGCGGCGCGCTTCCTCAAGGGCAAGTCCGTGAAGAAGATCGCAATTGTGCTCGAAGGCGCATGCGGCGGGGGCGAGTTCGCCTCGGCGGCCATGGAGGGCGCGATCCTGGGCGATTTCGACCCGGACCGCTATCAGACGGCGGCGGACAAGAAAGCACTCGACTCGGTCGCGATTGCGGGAACGGGACCGGAACTGGAGGTCGCGGTGGAGCGCGGACGCATCCTGGCCGAGGCGCAGAACTTCTCCCGCGCGATGGTGAACGAACCGGCGAACCTTCTGACGCCGCTGGGGATGGCG
>CAIRBY010000502.1 GCA_903876865.1 uncultured Acidobacteriia bacterium | reverse complement strand
GTTCTGTTCCACCTTCAAACGAAACTTGAGGTTCCACAACGCAATCGTGTTGTGATAGGTCGCCTCCGTTTCCGCTCCGCCAGTCAATAGCGTTTGCGTAGTGCAGTCCTGCAGGAATCCCTCGAACCCCGCATCGAACGCGCCCAGGATCAGGCTGACGCCGAAGCAGATTTCTTTCAGCGGGATCGAGGTCCCTTCGCCCAGGATGACCACCAGCGGATCGGGGATGACTTCGCAGATCTGATCCGCGGCATCTTTGATGCCATGGAACGTAGCAACCGCGATAGTCATCGCGGAGGTATAGTTCGCGCTGCAGTTCGCCGCGGAGAGATCCCCGGAAAGCGGCAGCACGGCCACCATGTTGTGCCAGTTATTGCCGCTCGGATAGCGGGGCGTCCACAACGCATAGCCCGGCACGGGCGGGGTACCGATCGCTCCCCGCGGCGAGGTGTTCGCCATATCGAGATGAAATCGCGCGGAACTCATCGCGGCGCCGGTAACCGGCGTCATGGCAGGCGTGGCCGGTGCCGGAGCATAGCGCTGCGCTTCCTTCATCGCCCGCAGTTGAATCGCCGCGGATTGGAACCGCCGGCCGTCGGGAACATTCTGGTTCCATTGCGCCAGCATCGAATCCGGCACTTGCGCCAGGATCCTTCCGTAGTCCGCTTGCGCCCGCGGGCTGAGCATCACCAGCATGTCGTTCAGACTCTGGCGGAACTCCGGCACGGTGAGCTCATTCCCGTTCTGCGCCACGCAAAACGGCGCGGCCAGCAATACTCCCAGCACCACTGCAATGGATGTCTTCATCGTCGTCACACACCTGAAGCGGCTACCCGCCGCGAGGATGATTTCCCTGGTTCTGCTCATCATGCGCCCCTTCGTCTTGTCACACTCGACTCTCCGGATCCGCATGGATCCGGAACGCTCCAACCATCCGGCTCTCGCCGCGTACTCGCCGCGGAGTTGCCATCCAGACAGGCTCGGCCCTTCGAGGGGATCGATTCTCATGGCTTAGTGAACCGTCTGCGTGTCCACTGTTTGATTGTTCCCGGTATTCACATCGCCGCCGCCAGAGACGGTGAAGGTGCTGCCATAGCTCCCCGCGGAACCCGGGATCGAGAAGATCATCCGGATCGGGGGGAAAGTATTGCCGGACGCGAGCGCGTCGCTGCGCACGCAGGTCTGGCTCCAGTAAGCACAGATCCAACCGGTGCCGCTCATGGCCGTCACGTTGAAGCCCGCGGGCACCACGCCCACTACCCGGACCTGCCCCGCGCTCGCGGCGGCGCCATTGTTGCTGACCGTCAGCACATACGCCGCATCCGTCTGCGAGTGTGTCAACTGACCGGCGATGGCTGCGGCGATGACCAGATCGGCGCCGGTCCCGACGGTCGTGCTATCGGTAAACGTGTCGTTGGTGGTGATCAATTCGCTGCCGCCCGAGGTGGTAGCGACCGGGCTCAGAATGCCGCTCGCGCCGCCGGCGACTGTCACCGTCAGCGTGATTGCCGGATAGCTCGCGCCCGCCGCCAGCGAATCGCCGCGGGTGCAACTCACCGTTCCCGTGCTGCAACTGCCCCAGCCCGGTCCGGAGATCGCCGTCGCGGTCAGTCCTGCGGGCAGCGAGACACTTGCCGTCACCGTGCCGCTGGTCGGCGCCTGCCCGGCGTTGTGGACGCGGATGGTGTAGAGCGCTCCGATCTGCCCTGGGGTAAAGCTGCCGCTATGCGACAGGTTGACGGTGAGATCGGAGTAGGTCGGCAGGAAATACGGATAGCTGACGGAATCGTTGGACGTTGCACCCGCCGCCTCTCCGCCGCCGCTCACCGTCACCCCAACCGTGATCGAGGCCGGCGCGGTGCTCGAGACATTCACCGTCAACGTCAGCCCTTCATACGCCGCTCCCGCCACCAGCACATTCGTGCGCGTGCACGTCAGCGTGCCTGTCGAGCAACTCCAGTTGGTGCCGGAGAGCCCCGTCGCCGTCAGCCCCGCGGGCACGGTGAAGACCGCGGAAACCGTGGAGCCATCCGTCGGACCATCGCCGCTATTGCCGACGATTACATGATACTGGTCCCCCACATCGCCGCGATGCAGCGTGACCTGCGGGAAATTATGGGTATCGAACGAAGGCGCCAGATCCGGCGCGCCCGGCACCGCAAACACCCACGCCGCGCCGACTTCGGCGGAGAGGATTGTATACCCGGGAGTACCGGCAATCAGGGTACGTGCGTTGGCGGAGACTCCCAGAGAACTCCCTAGATATCCAATGCTCGTATTCCCGGTCGCCACCAATTTGCTACCCACTTGGCTCCAGGTCGTACCTGTGCGCGTGAATTCCCACACCGCGCCTGGCGCGGAGCTGTCTAGATACGCTCCCGCGAACGCGGTATTTCCGTCCGCGGAAAGTGCCACCGCCGAGCCTAATGCCGGGGTACCGACCCCTCCCGTCGCCGTGAGCACCGTCTGTTGTGTGATCGAAATTTGCGCGTTTGCGGGCGGCACCGGGGTAGGACTCGCAGGCTGGATCGCATAGACGTACACCTTGCCAATGTACGATCGCCCTGCGTCTGGGGCGCCAGCGAGCGCCGTCAGTCCGTCACCCGAGATCGCCACACTCGCGCCCATCGTCTCGACGTGGGCGGTAGCCGCGAACTTGCTTCCCTGCTGCGTCCAAACGTTGACTCGCGGATCGGGGACCACCGTGGCGCTCGCAGTGCCACAGTTCGCCGTGCAATGGTAAGTGATCCCAGGGCGCTTAAAAAACCATACAGCACCTTGCAAGAATGTGCCGTCGTTGGGAGCGCCCACAATGATTGTGTCTCCGTCCGGGGATACCGCGACGGACTGCCCCTGGCAGGCATAAGTCGAGGCCGCGCCTGTGCCCGTGAGTTTCGCCTGTTGGGTCCAGGCATGCGTCGTCAGATCTTGCGTGAAGACCCACACCGCGCCCAGATAGGAGTTATCACCATAACCCCCGACCACAGCTACGGAAGCGTCTCTGGAAAGCGCCACGGAGGATCCCTGGTATGACGTTCCGCCATTCCCGGCACCAACCAGCTTGGTCTGTTGCGCCCAACTGCTCCCGGTACGCGTGAATACCCACACGGCTCCAATGTTGCTGTTGTCGTACTCCCCGCCTACCAGTGCCGTATTTCCATCCGCGGAGAGCGCCACGGAAGTGCCTTGCCCGGCGTAGGAGCCGATGACCCCGGTGCCCACCAGTTTCGCCTGTTGCGTCCAGAGCCCGGCACTACGTACCCAGACCCAGGCAGCTCCAATGTTGTAGCCGTCCTCCGCCCCGCCCACAATTGCCGTATTGCCATCCGCGGAGAGGGCCACCGAGCCTCCCTGTAGCGGCTGCCCCGTATAAGGCGTCCCCACCAGCGGACCCGCCTGCTGCGTCAACTGCGCCATCGCTGGCAACGCCAACAGTATCGCCGCCATCAGGAAATAGAAACTCCGCTCGAATTGGGACCTCAACACTCCACCTCCCGAAGGGCGACGGCCATAGGGGCCGTTCATTTGCAGGTATGTCGCTGGAATAGCTCCGGCGCCGTTGCAACGCGCTGAATCGCGAGTTCGGTTGAACTATAGCAAGGTACGATATCGAGCACAATAGTTTCAGACCCGCATATCGAGTACTACAGTTTATTGCCGGAATAACTAGGTGAAATGACACCGGAAAGTGGGGAAAGTGCCCGAACGGGCGAGGGGAATAGGACCTACCTAAAAGTACTAACCCCTCGCCGTTGTGACTCGGTTCGAGCCGCAACCACGAGGGATTAGGGAGAGACGCTACTGTACTGTGGAGTTAGTTTGCGGCGGCGCCGTAAGCCTTCTGATAGCTCTTGAAAGCCAGTTTGAAGCTGCCCTGGTTGTAGTAGGCATCGCCCTGCGCCAGAGCGGCGTTGGCC
>CAIRBY010000501.1 GCA_903876865.1 uncultured Acidobacteriia bacterium | reverse complement strand
CCACCACCGGAGCCGCCTTCGGCCGCTGCATCCAGGCATAAATCGCGGAGCAGACCAGCATCACCGCGACCAGTGCCGCCGCCGAGAGCAACCCGCTCCACCGGAAACGCTTGTCGCCCACCGTTTCCCACTCGTCCACCTTGGGAACCTGAATCGGCACCACTCCGCCCGGCTTCGGCTTCTCCGTGAAATGCGGCACCGCGGGAGCCAGAATGCGCTCCACCTGATTCGCCATCTCTTCGGCGTCCAGCCCCAGCAATTGCGCGTACTGACGCACAAAGCTCTTGGCGAACACTCCGCCGGGACGCTTCTCGAACTGATCGTTCTCAATCGCCTGCAGGAAGCGTGAAGATATCTTCAACTCGGTGGCGATACTGGCCAGTTCGAGATTGCGCTTGATGCGTTCGCGGCGCAAAGTCTCGCCAACGGGTGTCATAAGGGGTGCTCCACGAGCCTCTAAACTCATAATATAACAGGCCCTAGAGATTACACCTAAAGCTGCGGCGCGGCCTGATAGCATGAAGAGTTGATCTCTGTCGTGGTGGTGAATTGGAATCGAAAGGAACTTCTACGCGCCTGCCTGCTCTCCCTGACCAGGCAGAGCGCCACCGGCTTTGAGACCATCGTGGTGGATAACGGTTCCACCGATGGCTCGGCCGAGATGGCCGAACGCGAGTTCGGCGCGCGCGTGATCCGCAACCACGAGAATCGCGGCTTCTGCGCCGCCAACAACCAGGGCATCGACGCCGCCCAGGGCGAGTTCATCGCGCTGCTCAATAACGACGCCGAAGCCGAACCCGCCTGGCTCTCCGAACTCCATGCCGCCTGCGCCTCCCGCGCCGAAATCGGCATGGCCGCGAGCAAAATCCTGGTCTGGGAAGATCCCACCCGCATCGATAAGGCCGGCCACCTGATCTTCCCCGATGGCCAGAACCGCGGACGCGGCACCGGCGATCTCGACCGCGGCCAATACGACCGCGAGGAAGAGGTCCTCTGGCCCGATGGCTGCGCCGCCATGTACCGCAAGTCCATGCTCGCCGAAATCGGCGGCTTCGACGAAGACTTCTTCGCCTATGCCGACGACGCCGAATTGGGCCTGCGCGCCCGCATCGCCGGCTACCGCTGCCTCTACACCCCGCGCGCCGTGGTCCGCCACCACCGCGGCTCCACCCTCGGCAAAGGCTCCGTCTGGCGCCTCACCCTGATCGAACGCAACCGCGTGCTGCTCGCCGCCAAACTCTTCCCCTGGAGCCTCCTCCTGCTCAACCCGTTCTACTATGCGCTGCGCCTCGCCGCCGGCGCCCTGCTCGCTCACGGAAACGAAGGTGATACTGTCCACTTCCCCGGCATCGGCGGAAAGCTGCGCATCGCCGGAGCCCTGCTCGCCGGAGACTTCGGGGCGCTGCGCCTCTTGCCGCGCATCCTGGCCAAGCGCGCCCAGATCGCCCGCTTCCGCAAACTCCCCCCGCGCGAAGTCCGCCGCCTCCTGCTCGCCCACCGCCTCACCCTCCGGGAGGTCGCATGACCCCCACGCCATTCGCGCCCAAAGTAGGGCAGGCGATTCCGCCTGCCAACTCCCCCGCCACATCCGAAAGGCGAAACCGCCTGCCCCACCGCGCCTGCCTTGGTGGGGCATGCGTTAGCTTGCCCGTACCGCCTTGGCCGTTCGAACCAACCCCCGAGCCCCCGCTCGTAAGCGACCGAACGAAATTCACCTCCGCAGTAGGGCAGGCGCTTCCGCCTGCCAACTCCCCCGCCACACCCGGCAGGCGAAACCGCATGCCCCACCGCGCGATTTGCACCCTTTCCCGGAGGCCGCATGAGTAACCTGAGCACCTGCCTCGCCTGCGGCTCCCCCCAAGCCACCACCCTCTTCACAGGCACCGACCGCCTCTATCACACCACCACGCGCCAGTTCGCCGTGGTCCGCTGCAGCGCCTGCGGTCTGCTCCGCCTCGACCCGCTGCCCTCCCCCGAGGAACTGCGCACCTTCTACCCCGACAACTACTGGTTCGCCCCCGACCAGACCACCGCCAGCCGCCTCGAAGAGACCTATCGCCGGATCGTGCTCCGCGACCACGTGCAGTTCGTCTCCCAAGCCCTCCGCGATTCCACTGCCCGCGGACCCCTCCTCGACGTGGGCTGCGGCGGCGGACTCTTCCTCGGCCTCATGCGCGAGCGCGGCCAGCGCGTCATCGGCCTCGATTTCTCCGCGCAGGCCGCCGGCATCGCCTGGCGCCGCCAGCTCGTCCCCGCCGCCGTCGGCGATTTCGAGCGTACCCCGCTCCGCCCCGGCAGCTTCGCCGGCGTCACCATGTTCCACGTCATGGAGCACCTCTACGATCCGCGCGCCTACCTCCGCATCGCGCGCGAACTGCTCGCCCCCGATGGCCGCCTCGTCGTCCAGGTCCCCAACGCCTCCAGCTGGCAGGCCCGCCTCCTCGGCAGCGCCTGGAATGGCGCGGACGTGCCCCGCCACCTCATCAATTTCCGCGATACCGACCTCGTCCAAATGCTCGAAGCCGCCGGCTTCGAAGTCCTCCGGCGCAAGTACTTCTCCCTCCGCGATAACCCCGCCGGCCTCGCCAGCAGCCTAGCCCCTTCGCTAGACCCCATGGCGCGCCGCATCCGCCACACGCCCGAATCCGGCGGCGCGCGCCTCTGCAAAGACCTCGCCTATTTCGCGCTCGTCGTGGCCTCCCTCCCCTTCGCCATCGCCGAAGCCGCGTTCCAGGCCGGCTCCAGCGTGATGATCGAAGCGCGCCCCAAAACCGAGGTGCCACCCAAATGAGCTACACCTCACTCGCCTACCGCCTGCCGCGCTGGCTGCGCCACCACGTCCTCCACTTCGAAACCGAAATCGCCGGCGCCGTCACCGCCTTCGCCGCCTCTCTGCCCGCCCACGCACGCCTCCTCGATGCCGGCGCGGGCGAAGGCCAGTACCGCCATCACTTCACCCAACTGCGCTACTGCGGAATCGATCTCGCGGTTGGCGATGCCGCCTGGGATTACACCAGGCTCGATGCGCTCGCCGACCTCACCGCGCTGCCCTTCCGCGACGCCACCTTCGCCGCCGCCCTCCACATCGTCACCCTCGAGCACCTTCCCGAACCCGCCCGCGCGCTCGCCGAACTGGCCCGCACCCTCGCCCCCGGCGCCACGCTTTTGATCGCCGCGCCCCACGAATGGGAAGTCCACCAGGCGCCCCACGATTATTTCCGCTACACCCGCTACGGCCTCGCCTACCTGCTCGAACAGAGCGGCTTCGAAATCCGCGAGATGCGCGCCTGCGGCGGCTACTTCCGCCTGCTCGCCCGCCGCCTGCTCAACGGGCTACAATTCTTTACAGGAGGCTCGCGCTGGCTGCTCTTCCCGCTCGCCGCCCTCCTGCTGGTGCCCCCGGCTCTTCTCTTGCCCCTGCTGGATGGGCTGGACCGGGAGCGCAACTTCACGCTCGGGTACATCTGTACCGCGCGCCGGCGTTAGCAGCCGCCGCTAACAGCCTGTGATAGGAGAAAATTGAACGGAGTCATCGTAATCGATAAGCCCGAGGATTGGACCTCGCACGACGTGGTGGCCAAGATGCGCCGCATCGCCCGCACCAAGAAGGTGGGCCACCTCGGCACGCTCGACCCCATCGCCACCGGCGTGCTCCCCCTCGTCATCGAACGCGCCACCCGCCTGGCGCAGTTTTACACCCGCAGCGATAAGGTCTACGAAGGCGTGGTGCGCTTCGGCTGGTCCACCGCCAGCTATGATCGCGCCGGCGAACCCACCAGCGAGAAGCTCGAAGTCACCATTACCGCCGAGCAACTCGAAGCCGCCCTCGCGCCCTTCCGCGGCGAGTTCGCGCAGCGCCCACCCGCCGTCTCCGCCAAGAAAGTCGATGGCAAGCGCTCCTACGACCTGGCCCGTGAAGGCAAAGCCGTGGAACTGGAACCGGTCGTGATCCAGGTCTACGAACTCACCGTGCTCGCGCTCGCCGGCCATGAGGCGACCCTCCGCGTACACTGTTCCGGCGGCACCTACATGCGCTCCATCGCCCACGATGTCGGCCAGTTGCTCGGCTGCGGCGCCCACCTCACCGCCCTGCGCCGCATCTCCAGCGGCGAGTTCACCCTCGCCCACTCACGCACCCTGCAACAACTGGAAGACCTCGCGCAGGATGATCGCCTCGCCGAAGCCATGATCCCCGCCGCGGACCTGCTCCCCGCCTTTCCCAACGTCTTCGTGGACGATGTCACGGTCGGCCATATCCGCAACGGCCGCAACTTCCCTGCCTCGCCCTTCCGCGCCGGACCGCCCAGCAAGTTCGTGAAAGCCGTCTCCCGCGCCGGGGAGTTGATCGCCATCGGCGAAGTCGTGCTGCCCAACCTGTACCACCCGGTGGTGGTGATCTAGCGCCGCCTCTTGCTACCATCTTTACTTGATTCCAACCGCTCAAATCATCGTTCTCGACGCCGGAGGGCAGTACTGCCATCTGATCGCCCGGAAGGTGCGCGATCTGGGTGTCTACGCCGAAGTGCGGCCTAGCGAAGCGCCTGCTTCGGAACTCTCGCACGCCCGCGGCATCATCATTTCCGGCGGTCCCAGCAGCGTCTATGACCCGGCCAGCCCCACCGTGGACCCGGCCATCTTCGCGCTCGGCATCCCCGTGCTCGGCATCTGCTACGGCCAGCAACTCATGGCGCACCTGCTCGGCGGCGAAGTCCGCAAGGGCGTGAAGGGCGAGTACGGCCTCGCGACTCTCGAACTCGAACAGACCGCCGACCCGGTCTTCGCCGGACTCGGCGGCCCGCAACAGGTCTGGATGAGCCATCGCGACGTGGTGGGCCGCGTCCCTGAAGGCTTCCACGTCACCGGCCGCACCAGCACCTGCGCGGTCGCCGCCATGGCCGCTCCCGAGCGCCGCTTCTACGCCGTGCAGTTCCACCTGGAAGTGGTCCACACCACCCGCGGCAATCAGTACCTCTCCAACTACGTCTTCGGCGTCTGCGGCTGCGAAAAGGATTGGGACCTGACCCACCGCGCGCCCTCCGTGGAGCAGGAGATCCGCGATTGCGTGGGCGCGCGCAGCGTCTTCTTCTTCGTCAGCGGAGGCGTGGATTCGAGCGTCGCCTTCGCCCTCTGCACCCAGGCTCTGGGCGCGGACCGCGTGCGCGGCGTCTACGTGGATACCGGCCTCATGCGCGAAGGCGAAACCGAGTTCGTGCAGCGCATCGGCAACCTCACCGTGGAGCATGCCGAGGAGCAGTTCCTCACCGCCCTCGCCGGCGTCACCGAGCCCGAAAAGAAGCGCCACATCATCGGCGAGGAGTTCGTGCGCGTGCAGGAGCGCATCATCGAATCCCGCCGCCTCATGGACGAAAACTGGATCCTCGGCCAGGGCACGATCTATCCCGACACCATCGAGAGCGGCGGCACCGCCAAAGCCGCGCTCATCAAGACCCATCACAATCGCGTCGCCGGGATTCAGCGCCTGATCGAAACCGGCCGCATCGTGGAACCGCTGAAGTCGTTTTACAAGGATGAAGTGCGCATGCTGGGCCGCGAAATCGGCCTCTCCAGCGAACTGTTGGACCGCCACCCCTTCCCCGGACCCGGCCTCGCCATCCGCTGCCTCTGCGCCGCGGAGGATGAACCGCTCACGCTGACCGCCGAAGGCGCGATTGTGCCCGTCCACTCCGTGGGCGTGCAGGGCGATTCGCGCACCTATGCGCCGGTGCTGGCCATCGACGCGCTCGATCACGCCCGCGCCACCGAACTGATCAACTCGATCAGCGGCGTCAACCGCGTCATCGGGCCAGTGGCGCTGACCGCGCCGATGGCGCAGATGAAGGTCCGCGCCTGCACCCTGACCGCCGACCGCCTGGAGCGCCTGCGCCGCGCCGATGCCATCGTGCGCCGCCTCAGCCACGAGACCGGCTACGATCACGAGGTCTGGCAGTTCCCCGTCATCCTGATCCCGCTTGGCACCGCGACGGCGCCCGATTCGGTGGTGCTCCGCCCAGTGGATTCGGTGGACGGCATGACCGCGCAATCCGTGCTGATGAGTGAGGAGTTGCGCACCCGCATCGCCGAAGAGCTATTGCAGGTTGAGGGAGTGGCCGGGGTCTTCTACGACCTCACCCACAAGCCCCCCGGCACCATCGAGTGGGAGTAGGACAGGCCTCCCGGCCTGTCCAGGCTTGCCTGGATTTTTCGTACAGCGCGCAGGGACAGGCCGGGAGGCCCGTCCTACTTCTCTGCCGGTAAACTGAAATCAGTCCCCAGCTCTTTATTCAACCGCTCCGTCAACGCCCGATCGATCAGCGAGAGCGAAACCTGATTGTGCGTATTGCCGTTCGTGAAGTAGTGGAGCGTATCGCCATCGGCCCAGTAGGCGACGGCGGAATAGATCGTGTGATTCTTAAACGCCAGCAGATACCGCGGCGCTTCCGGCGCGGCGGGCTCTTCCACCACGGCGGCAGCCTGCCGGCGCGGGGCCTCGTAAATGGGAGGGTTGGGGTTCTGCGGAACCGATGTAAAATCGCCTTCCGGACCAGCCTGCAACATCACCGGAGTGGCGCGCTGCGCGGGTCCCGGTTCCTGGGAGCCTGCGCCGTTGTCATAGCTGCCGACATACACGGGGTAGGCCGCGACATAGCCCGTAGCCATACCGGTGGTCGTGCGGGAAGTGGTGGGAGTGCGGCGGAAATTACGATTGGCGGTGCTGCTCGCCGGCGCGGGCGCGGGACGGGCAACTACCAGATTGGTGGGAGAACCGCCGGGGTAGACCACGCCGCCGAAGGTACGCGTCACGGAACCGGAAGGGGTAGATCCGCCGCCGGGGAAGACGACGCCGCCATAACCACGCTTCACCGCTTGGGCGAAGACACCAGTGGCGAGGGCTAGGGAGACAACAAAGACTCGGGCTTTCATACGAACCCCCTGACCAGATTGTACCGCTGAAAAACTTCGCCGAAGAAGTTTCACCGGGCGGAGCCAAGCCCGCCCGGCGCTATCTTACAGCTACTGCTTCCCGCGGCTACTTCTTCTTGGGAGCGGTGAGCGGCGCAGCCGGAGCAGCCGGCTTGGGAGCCAGTGCCGGAGCCTTCGCCGCCGGAGCCGACGTGCCCGGATTCGCCTGATCGTACAACTTCACGATCTCATTGGTGATATCGATGGTCTGCGACGCCCACAGCACCGGCGTCTGCGGATTGCTGACATCCAGCACCAGGGAGAAACCGTTGGCGGTGGCGTACTTCTCCAGCACCGCCATCACCTTGTTGCCCAGATCCTGCATGAGCTTGCTCTGCTCGGCATCGAGTTCCGCCTGAGCGTCCTCGGTATCGCGCTGCAGGCTCTTGTTGTTGGTGTCGATGTCGCGCATGAGCTTCGCCTTGGCATCTTCGCTCATGGTCGCGCTGCCTTTGCGCAGCTGATCCTGCAATGCGGCGATATCCGACTGCTTCTTATCGATCTCGGCCTTTTTCGGCGCGAAACGGCCCTGCAGTTCGGTGGCGGCCTTCTGCCCGTCCTTCGTGCTGAGGATGGCATTCTGCACGTGGATGATGGCTACCTTGGACGGCGCCTGAGCATGAGCCAGCGCGGCCAGACCGAGAACCAGAGCGGGGAATACGACAAAATTCTTCTTCAAGGCGAAAACTCCTAAGTTTGAGAATACTACCAAATTTGTTCCGGACGTTCGCGGCTAGAAAGTTCTGCCAATTGTAAACCGGAACGTCGTCCGTTTTTCAAAGAAGGGATACGCCTGGCCGAAGGTCACGATCGAGTTGAGGAACGTGTTGTTGTTCGGGAAGGCGGAGCGATCCGCCACAATCGGAGGCTGCAGGTACTCGCGCACCAGCGACGGATTGTAGGCGAAGTAGAGGCGGAACGGCGCGTTCACCACGGGCAGCATCACCTGCAACTCCGCGCCGGTCGAGACGCGGGGTTTTTCCGTGCCCGGCGCGATCAGCACCTTGCCGCTGAAGCCCGCCTGCGGGAACTGCGTGTTCAGATCCGCCACGCGCGTGGGGTCCATGGTGAGTTCGCTGGGGCGCAGGATCTTGTTGATCCCGGCATCGCCGAAGAAGGCCAGCACCACCGGTCCCACAATCGGGATGCGGTATTCGAAGTTGAAGACAGAGTGCGCATCGCCGCCGGGCGTGATCAGCTGATAGCTGGGCACGCTCATGCTGACCGGCTGCGAACTGATGACGCCGTTCACCACCACCTTCTGGGTGCGGGCGCTGCCATCGTCATTCAGCACCGTGACCGGCGAACTGTTGGCGATGAACGCAATCGGCGTGATGCCCCAGTTTTCGAAGCCGCGCACATCCTGTTCGCCGCCGATGAAGGTGCGCGAGAAGGGAGCGATGTACTTGCCGCCGTAACCGGTGATCAGCGAGCCGAGGAAGTGGAAGGCCAGAATATGGCTGCGATGCCACGGAGCCGGCTTGAAGTATTTCAGATCCACCGAGGGGCGCACGGTGTTGATGTTGCCCCCGAGCACGCTACCGGCGAAATCCACGCTGAGGAACACGCTGCGCCCGCCGGTGGGCGTGATCGGGTGGTTCACCGTGTTGTAGGTGTAAGACGGAACCACGTGGCTGGTGCGGATGCCAGTCAGCGAGTTGGGTCCGTAGACGCCGCTGAAATTGATGTACTGGAAGTAGTTCTGCGCGGCCGTAGTCTGCGTGACCACGTTCGAAATATCGAAGCCGTAGGTGACGCCGACGCGGGCGAAGCTG